>JAYTYH010000195.1:0-1788 GCA_043742485.1 Rhizobacter sp. | reverse complement strand
GCGCAACTCGCCCTGAGCGTCGAACTGCACGCGCGTGGTCACGCCCTGGTAGTCGGTCTTCGGCAGCTCGGCGCCGGAGAAGAGTGCAGACATCGCACGATTATCCGGGCGCTGCCCCGCACCGCCTGTGGACAACACTGTGGACTTCCGGTGCAGCGGCGGTGGATGGGTGGTGGACAGCGGCGGCGGGCAAGTGCAAAAAAGGACGGGCGCCCTGAGCGCCCGTCGTGGTCGTGGTCATGCCGTGGCGGCCGAGCCGCAGCAAGCGGCACGGCACCGCAGCCCGCTCAGTTCAACGGCGTCTTCTTGCCGTCGCGAAAGACGATGAAGGTCATTTCCGGCTTGCGCAGCTCGCCCTGGGCGTCGAACTGCACGCGCGTGGTCACGCCCTGGTAGTCGGTCTTCGGCAGCTCGGCGGCATAGACCTTCGGGTCCCACGAGCCGGCACGCTGCATGGCGTCGGCGAAGACCATCACCGCGTCGTAGACGTAAGGGGCATAAACCTGGTACTGGTTCGGGTACTTGGCGTCGTAGCGCGCCTTCCATGCCGTGCCGCCGGGCATCTTCTGGATCGACGCGCCGCCTTCGGCGCAAGTCACGTTGTTGATGGTCTTGGCGCCGCCCGACTGCTTGACGATCTCGACGGTGCAGATGCCGTCGCCGCCCAGGAACTTGACGTTGCCCATGCCGAGCTGCTCGAGCTGGCGCAGCATCGGCCCGGCCTGGGTGTCCATGCCGCCGAAGAACACCACGTCGGGGTTCTTGCTCTTGATCTGCGTCAGGATGGCACTGAAGTCGACCGCCTTGTCGTTGGTGAACTGCGTGCTGACGACGTTCATGCCCTTGCTTTCGGCCGTCTTCCTGAAGATTTCCGCCAGCGGCTGACCGTAGCCGGTGCGGTCGTCGATCACGGCCACGGTTTTCGCCTTCAGCGCGTCGGCGGCGTAGAAGGCCAGGCCGGCACCGAGGGCGTTGTCGTTGGCCAGCAGGCGGTAGACGTTCTTGTAGCCGTTCTGCGTGACTTTCGGATTGGTCGACGACGGCGTGATCATCGGAATGCCGCAGTCGCTGTAGATTTTCGAGGCCGGAATCGTCACGCCCGAGTTCAGGTGGCCAACCACCGCCGCCACCTTGGCGTCGCAGAACTTCTGCGCAACGGCAGTGCCCTGCTTCGGGTCGGCGGCGTCGTCCTCGGCCATCAGCTCGAAGCGCACCTTCTTGCCGCCGATGGTCACGCCCTTGGCGTTGAGGTCCTCGATGGCCATGCGCGCGCCGTTCTCGTTGTCCTTGCCGTAGTGCGCCTGGCCGCCCGACAGCGGCGCGACGTGGCCGATGCGGACCACGGTCTCCTGCGCCGGCACGGCAGCGGCACCGAGCGCGAGCAGCGCCCCGACGATGACGTTGAATCTGAGTTGCATGCGAATCTCCAGCCTGTGATGAAAACGTTGTTGCGGGGCGCGTACCGCAGGGCACGGCCGCCGCGGAAAAGCCCGACACGATAGCGGCAAACGCCCGGCCTCCCTCGAACGCCTCACGGCTTTGCCTCGCCGACCGGCCGGGCGGAGGGGCCGGCAGCGGGCCGCCGCCGCTCAGCCGCGGCGGTAGCGGCCGAGTTCCTGCACCACCGCCTCGGCCGCCACGTCGCGCAACGCCGCGGCGAAATCGGCGCGGACGTCGGCGACCAGGGCCTCGGCAAAGCGCGCCAGCGCCGGCTCGAGGATGTCGCGCAGGCGCTGGTCGAGCGGCCCGTCGGCCTCGACCAGCGCTGCCTGCACCGCGGCGAGCACG
>JAYTYH010000194.1:0-5054 GCA_043742485.1 Rhizobacter sp. | reverse complement strand
CGCGCTCAAGTTCTACGCCTCCGTCCGGCTCGATATCCGCCGCATCGGCTCGATCAAGAAGGGCGAGGAGGTCATCGGCAACGAGACCAAGGTCAAGGTCGTCAAGAACAAAGTCTCGCCGCCGTTCAAGACCGCCGAGTTCGACATCCTCTATGGCCAGGGCATCAGCCGCGAAGGCGAGGTCATCGACATGGGCGTCGAGCAGAAGATCCTCGAGAAGAGCGGCTCCTGGTATGCCTACAACGGCGAGAAGATCGGCCAGGGCAAGGACAACGCGCGCGAGTTCCTGAAAGAGAACCCCGAGCTCGCGATCGAGATCGAGAACAAGGTGCGCGCCGCGGTCGGCATTCCGCTGTTGCCGGGCGCTGCCGAGGAAGCACCGGCCAAGCTCAAGGTCGTGAAGGAAGCGGCTGCGGGCTGAGCCCGCCCGGCCCGCCGGGGGGCGCGGCGTGCGAGGCCGTCCGCCGCGCTCGCTGAAGTCGTGGGCGCTGCAGTTGCTGGCGCAGCGCGACCAGAGCCGGCTCGAACTGCGCCGCAAGCTCCTGCGCCACCTGCAGCGAGACGCTGCCCAGGCCGCCCTAGCGGCCGGCGCGGAGCCAGACGCGGCCGTCACGGAGGCCGACGCCGCCGATCCCGCCGCGGCGGTCGATGCGCTCCTCGACTGGCTGGCGGCAAACGGTTTCCTGTCCGACGAACGCTTTGTCGAGTCGCGCGTCCACGCCCGCGAAGGGCGCTTCGGCAACCTTCGCATCCGCAGCGAGTTGGCGCAGCACGGCGTGGCGGCGCCGCCCGAGGTTGCCGAAGCGCTCGCCGCGTCGGAGCTGAGCCGCGCCGCCGCGGTCCGCGAGCGCCGGTTCGGCGTGGTGCCGGCCAGCGCCGCCGAGCACGCGGCCCAGGCGCGCTTTCTGGCCGGCCGCGGCTTTTCGCCAGAGGTCGTGCAGCGCTTGATGCGGCAACTCAGGCGCGATCGGAGCGAGGCGCCACCGACGCGCTGAGGCACCCGTCACGACCAATTCGGGGCCAGGGTCGCGTGCTACATTCGTCGGCCTTTCGCCGGGCGCCAGCGTCTCTTTTCCGGCCACCCCGAGCACCCTTTTCCGATGAAGATTCACGAGTACCAAGGCAAGGAAATTCTTGCCCGTTTCGGCATCCCGGTGCCACGCGGTTATCCGGCCTTCAGCGTGCGAGAGGCGACCGAGGCTGCCCAGAAGCTCGGCGGCTCCGTCTGGGTCGTCAAGGCGCAGGTCCACGCTGGCGGCCGCGGCAAAGGCGGTGGTGTCAAGCTCGCCCGCACGCTCGAAGAAGTCGGCCAGCTGGCCGGCCAGATTCTCGGCATGCAGCTCGTCACGCATCAGACCGGGCCGCTGGGCCAAAAAGTGCGCCGCCTGCTGATCGAGGAAGGCGCCGACATCAAGAAGGAGTACTACGTCGCCGTGCTCACCGATCGCGCGACGCAGACCATCGCGATGATGGGCTCGAGCGAGGGCGGCATGGACATCGAGAAGGTCGCCCACGACACGCCCGAGAAGATCGTGCGCATTTTCATCGACCCGGTTGCCGGCATCACCGATGCGGCCGCTGCCGAACTGACGCGCGGCATCGGCGTGCCGCAGGAGGCCCAGGCCCAGGCCGTCGATGTGTTGAGGAAGCTCTACGCCTGCTACATGGAGACCGACGCGTCGCTCGTCGAGGTCAACCCGCTCATTCTCGAGGGCGGCAAGAACGGCGGCCCGCAGACGATCAAGGCACTCGACGCGAAGTTCAACTTCGACTCGAACGCGATCTATCGCCACCCCGAGATCGCCGCCTACCGCGACCTCGACGAGGAAGACCCGGCCGAGATCGAGGCCAGCAAGTTTGACCTCGCCTACATCCAGCTCGACGGCAACATCGGTTGCCTCGTCAACGGCGCCGGCCTGGCGATGGCGACGATGGACACGATCAAGCTGTTCGGCGGTTCCCCGGCCAATTTTCTCGATGTTGGCGGCGGTGCTTCGGCCGAGAAGGTCACCGAGGCCTTCAAGATCATGCTGGGCAACCCCAAGGTCAAGGCGATCCTCGTCAACATCTTCGGCGGCATCATGCGTTGCGACACCATCGCCGAGGGCGTCATCGCCGCCTGCAAGGCCACCAACCTGACCGTGCCGCTGGTCGTGCGCATGAAAGGAACGAACGAGGAGCTGGGCAAGAAGCTGCTCGCCGATTCCGGCCTGCCCATCATCAGCGCCGACTCGATGGCCGAGGCCGCGCAGGCCGTCATGGCCGCACTCAAGTAGGCCGAAGCAGAGCATGAGCATCCTGATCGACAAGAACACCCGCGTCATCACGCAGGGCATCACCGGCAAGACCGGCCAGTACCACACGCGCATGTGCCGCGATTACGCCAACGGCCGCGAGTGCTTCGTGGCCGGCGTCAATCCCAAGAAGGCCGGCGAGGATTTCGAAGGCATACCGATCTTCGCGACGGTCAAGGAGGCGGCCAAGAACACTGGCGCCACCGTCAGCGTGATCTACGTGCCGCCAGCCGGCGCCGCGGCGGCGATCTGGGAGGCCGTCGAGGCCGATCTCGATCTCGCCATCTGCATCACCGAAGGCATCCCTGTCCGCGACATGCTCGAGATCAGAAGCCGGATGCGCGAGCGCGAGGCCAGGGGCGGCAAGAAGACGCTGCTTCTCGGCCCGAACTGCCCCGGCCTGATCACGCCCGACGAGATCAAGATCGGCATCATGCCGGGCCACATCCACAGGAAGGGCCGGATCGGCGTCGTCAGCCGCTCGGGCACGCTCACGTACGAGGCGGTGGCGCAGATCACCGAAGTGGGCCTCGGCCAATCGACCGCGGTCGGCATCGGCGGAGACCCGATCAACGGCCTCAAGCACATCGACATCATGAAGCTCTTCAACGACGACCCGGGGACCGACGCCGTCATCATGATCGGCGAGATCGGCGGCTCCGACGAGGCCGACGCGGCACGCTGGTGCAAGGCGAACATGAAGAAGCCCGTGGTCGGCTTCATCGCCGGCGTCACGGCGCCGCCGGGCAAGCGCATGGGCCACGCCGGCGCGCTGATCTCGGGCGGTGCCGACACGGCCGATGCCAAGCTCGCCGTCATGGAGGAGTCGGGTTTCACGGTCACGCGCAACCCTTCGGAGATGGGCCGCCTGATGAAGGCGCTGGTCTGAAGTCCGTTTCCAGGGCCGCGCCCCGCCTCGCTTTCGCAAACGCATGGATCTGAGCTCCGGCGCCCTTTGGGGCGCGCTCGGCGCGATCGTCGTCGCCAACATCCTGCTCTCCGGCGACAACGCCGTCGTCATCGCGATGGCGGCGCGCTCGCTGCCGCCGGCGCAGCAAAAGAAGGCGATCTTTTGGGGCAGCGCGGCCGCGATCGTGCTGCGGATCGTCCTCACCATCGCCGCCGTGCAGCTGCTGCAGCTGCCCTATCTCAAGATCATCGGCGCCCTGGCGCTGCTCTGGGTCAGCGTGCAGCTTCTCGTCGACACCGAAGAGGAGGGCGAGGTCAGGGGCGAAGGCACGCACGGCGCCGCGATCCGGACCATCCTGGTTGCGGACCTGGTGATGAGCATCGACAACGTGATCGCCGTCGCCGGCGCCGCCGATCGGGCGCCGCCCGAATACCGCGTGCCGCTGCTCGTGATCGGCTTGGCGCTCTCGATCCCGCTCATCATCGCCGGCAGCACGATGCTCATGAAGGTGATGGACCGCTTTCCGATCATCATCACCCTCGGCGCAGCGCTGCTGGGCTATCTGGCCGGCCAGATGTTCGTCACCGACCCGTCGCTCGCCGCTTGGTTCGAGGCGCATCTGCCGGCGGCCGATCTGGTCGCCGGCGCGATCGGCGCCGGCGCCGTGGTCGTGGTCGGCAGGTTCCTGCATCACCGCCAGAGTGGCGCGCCCCGAGCGGCGGCTTGAGGTGGTGCTGACCGATGCACAATTCCCGAAGCCCACTGCTTTGCCGATCACCTCCGTGCCGATGATGACGCTCGAATTCCATTGCGCCTCCGACACCGGCCGGGCGCGCAACAACAACGAGGACTCCGCCACCATCGACGAGGCGACGTCGCTCGTCGTGCTCGCCGACGGCATGGGCGGCTACAACGCCGGCGAAGTGGCGAGTGGCATGTGCACGTCGTTCATCAAGACGGAGCTCGGCCGCTGGCTCGCCGAAGCGTCGGAGTCGGCCACCGACACCGACGTGCGCCGGGCGATGGACATCTGCGTCGACAACGCCAACCGCGCCATCTTCAACGCCGCCAACTCGAATCCGCAATACGCCGGCATGGGCACCACGCTCGTCGTCGGTGTCTTCCGCGAGAACCGGCTGCTGCTGGGCCACGTCGGTGATTCGCGCTGCTATCGGCATCGCGCCGGCCGGCTGGTGCAGATCACGCACGACCATTCCCTGCTGCAGGAACAGATCGACAGCGGCCTCATCACGGCCGAGCAGGCCGCCTTCTCGTCGAACAAGAACCTGGTCACGCGGGCGGTTGGCGTCGAAGACACGGTGCTGCTCGAAACACACCTGCACGACGTGCTGCCGGGCGACATCTATCTGCTCTGTTCCGACGGCCTTTCCGACATGCTCGACGACAACGCGATAGGCAACTTGTTGCAGAGTTGCGACTTACTGCCGGAAGCTGGGACCGCGCTCGTGGATGCGGCCAACGAGGCAGGTGGAAAGGATAATATCTCCGTGGTACTCGTGCGGGTAAGGGGCCCGGCGGGTGCGGCGCGATCGTGGTGGCCCTTCCGCCGCTGAGCCCACAAAGATAAGAGACTCGAGGTCTGAAGCATGGGCAAATTGGTCGTATCGCTCGACGGTGTCGTGATCAAGGACGTGCAGATCACCAAAGACAAGACCACACTCGGCCGCCGGCCCTACAACGACATCGTCATCGACAACCTGGCCGTCAGCGGCGAACACGCTGTGCTGCAGATGCTGGGCGCCGATGTTTTCATCGAAGACCTGAACAGCACCAACGGCACCTACATCAACGGCAAGGCCATCAAGAAGCAGCTGCTGGCGCACAACGAC
>JAYTYH010000193.1:0-1731 GCA_043742485.1 Rhizobacter sp. | reverse complement strand
GCACGGCCTGCGCGTACCGCAGGACGTGGCGGTCGTCGGCTACGACGACATCGAATGGGCGAGCCACTCGAACCCGCCGCTGACCACGGTGCGCCAGCCGATCGCGCGCGCCGGTGCCGAACTCGTCGACGCGCTGCTGCGCACGCTGGCTGGTGAACGCGTGCCGCCGCGCACGCTGCCGGTGGATCTGGTGCAGCGCGCGAGTTCGGCACGGCCCGCCGCCGACGCCGTCTGACTCCCAACGGCCATCGCGGCTGTATCAATCGATTGCGCTAACCAACTTATCCGCCTGGGAAAACCCCGACGTGCAAACGATTGCACTCAAGGCTATCCCTGATTACATTCTCGCGAGCGCCGGGTCGGGTGGCAGACCGCCGAGGGCCGACGCGCCGTTCAGCATCAAAAGATCACGGAGACACCCATGACCCAACGACCGAACCCGACCCGCATCGCGCTGGCCGCCGCGCTGGCGCTGCTGCCGATGACCCCGGCCATGGCGCAGAGCGTCGCGGCGCCGGTCACGCCCGCCTCGGCGGCGAACGCCTCCGACGGCCTGAAGCTCGACAGCGTCGTCGTCACCGGCACCTCGACCGGCGGCACGAAGATGCGCTCGAGCGTGTCGGTCAGCACGCTCGAAGGCGACGGCGTGGTCACGACCACCGCCAACAGCGCAACCGAAGTGCTGCGTTCGGTGCCCGGTCTGCGTTCGGAGTCGAGCGGCGGCGAGAGCAATGCCAACGTCGGCGTGCGCGGCATCCCGATCTCGGCCGGTGGCGCGCGCTACATCCAGTTCCAGGAAGACGGCCTGCCGATCCTGCAGTTCGGCGACATCGCGTTCGCCACGCCCGACACCTGGCTGCGCGTCGACGCCAGCCTCGACCGCCTCGAAGTGCTGCGCGGCGGCTCGGCCTCGACGCTGGCCACCGGCAGCCCCGGCGGCATCATCAACTTCATCGGCAAGACCGGCCTGGAGCCGGGCGGCAGCATCGCGCTGAGCAAGGGCCTGGGCCATGACCTGAACCGCATCGACATGGGCTACGGTGGCCGTGCCGGCGAGAAGACGCGCTTCTGGATCGGCGGTTTCTACCGCACCGGTGACGGTGGCCGGCCGGGTGCGTCCGGCACCGAGAAGGGCGGCCAGATCCGCGGCAACATCACGCAGGAGCTGGACAACGGCTTCGTGCGCCTGAGCTTCAAGCACCTGGACGACCACTCGCCGAGCTTCTTGCCGACGCCGGTGCGCTTCGTGAACGGCGGCATCGAGAAGATCGACGGCATCGACCCGCGCAAGGCGGCGTTCTACAACGCCGGCTTCCCGCGCGACAGCACGCTGAAGCTGAACAACGGCCGCGCGCTGTCCGACATCGGCAACGGCCTGGCCGCGAAGACCGACGCGCTCGGCGCCGAGGCGGATCTTCAGATCGGCAACGGCTTTCGGCTGCAGAACAACTTCCGCTGGAGCAAGAACACCGGCCGCTTCATCGGCATCTTCCCGGGCGACGACGTCGCCGCGGCGCCGGCCGGCACGACGCTGGCCAACGGCGGCGGCGCCTACGCCGGCAACAAGTTCACCGCCGTGGTCTTCAACACCAAGATCGACGACGCCGGGCTGATCGCCAACGACCTGAAGCTGTCGAAGACCTTCGCGCTCGGCGACGGCAGCAAGCTCAGCGCGACCGGCGGCTTCTACGCCTCGTCGCAGAAGCTCGACATCACCTGGAACTTCAACCA
>JAYTYH010000192.1:0-2079 GCA_043742485.1 Rhizobacter sp. | reverse complement strand
TTGATCGGCCGCGAAGACGAGCTCGTTGCCGTCGTCGAGCTGCTGGAGACGACGTCGCTGCTGACGGTGGTGGGATCCGGCGGAGTCGGCAAGACGCGCTTTGCACAGGAGATCGCTGGCCGGACGGGCGGCGACTACGACGACGGCGCCTGGTTCGTCGACCTCGCCCCGGTGGCCGATGCGGCGCGCGTGCCGGCGGCCGTGGCCGACGTGCTCGGCGTGCGCGTCGAACCGGAGCGACCGCTGCTCGACACCCTGCTCGGCTTCCTGCGCGCTCGCCGCCTGCTGCTCGTGCTCGACAACTGCGAGCACCTGGTCGGCGCCTGCGCCCGCTTCGCCGACGGCATCTCGCGCAATTGCGCCGGCGTGCGCTCGCTCGCCACCAGCCGCGAGCCGCTGGGCATCAGCGGCGAAACCGTCTGGCGGATGCCCTCGCTGCGCACCGCGGCCATCGGCGCCGACGAGTCGCCCGAGCAATTGATGCGTTACGCCGCGATCGAGCTCTTCGTGCAGCGCGCGAAGGCGGCATCGCCGGCCTTCGCGCTCGGCGATGGCAACGCCGCCGCCGTCGTTCGCATCTGCCACGACCTCGATGGCATCCCGCTCGCGCTGGAGCTGGCCGCGGCGCGCATCCAGGGCATGCACGTCGAGCAGGTCGCCGAGCGTCTGCACGACCGCTTCCGCCTGCTCGCGCGCGGCAGCCGAACCGCCCTGCAGCGCCACCAGACGCTGCGCTCGCTCATCGACTGGAGCCACGGCCTGCTCTCGCCGGCGGAGCGGGCACTGCTTCGCCGCCTGGCGGTCTTCGCCGGCGGCTGGACCCTCGAGGCGGCCGAAGCGGTGTGCGTGGGCGACGGCCTTGCCGGCGAAGACGTGCTCGACGTGCTGAGCGCGCTGGTCGAGAAGTCGCTCGTGCAGCTCGACGCGCAGCCGGGGCGGCCGCGCTACCGCATGCTGGAGACCATTCGCCAGTACGGCCTGGACAAGCTCGCCGAAGCCGGTGAGGCCGATGCCGCGCGCACCGCCCACCTGGCATTCTTCGCCAACCTTGCGGCGGTGATGCGGCCGCATTTCAACGGCACCGGTCAGCTCGCCTGGTACAGCCGCGCCGATGCCGACCTCGACAATTTCCGCTCCGCGATCGGCTGGTCGCTGTGGCCCGACCGGGCCGATGTCGGCTTCGCCATCGTCCACGCGCTGCACAAGTACTGGTACCAGCGCATGTATTGGAGAGAAGGCGTCGCCTGGAACGAGCGCCTCGCCGCCGCGGCGGGCAGCGAGGCGGCGCCGACCTGGCGACGGGCCCAGTCTCTCTATGTCAGCGCCATGCTCATCGGCAACTTCGATACCGCTGCTTCGCTGCGGCTGAGCCGCGAGTGCCTGGCGATGTCGCTGGCGCTCGACTACGTCGAAGGTGCCTCGTGGGCCTACGGGTGGATCGGCTACATCGAGTCGCGATCGAGACGGCCGCAGACGAAGCAGCTGTTCGACGACAGCCTGCGCCTGGCTCGCGCCATCACCGACCCGCACGGCGCCCGCATGGCCATCGTCAACAGCCTGATCTGCTACGCCGGCTACCAGTCTCTGATGGGTCGCACCAGCGACGCCGAGGTGCTGGTGCGCGAGTGCGAGACCGAGACACAGGTCCTGGGCGGCGACCCTCTTTACTTGGGGCACTGTCGCGCGCTGCTCGGCAACATGGCTGTGCGGCAGGGCGACCTCGTCCGCGCCAACGGCCTGCTCGCCGAGAGCTTGGCCCTCTACGAGGAGATCGACTCGCAGTTCGATGTCGCCGGCATCCTTTCGCAGCAGGGCTTCCTGGCGCTGCGCCGGGGCGACGTCACCGCCGCACTCGACCTTTTCATGCAAAGCCTGCCACACCACCGCGACTACCCGGCGTCGCCGTGGGCCGCCAAGGGCCTGGCGCATCTGGTGATCGCCAGCGCCGCGTGCGCGCGCTGGGGCATCGCGGTGCAGCTGGCGGCCGCACTCGACGCGCGCACGCACGCCGAGGCGGCGCCGCTGCGGGCACCCGGCGAAGTCGCGGGCCAGGTGGCAAGCGAGTACGTCCAGGCCGTG
>JAYTYH010000191.1:0-2106 GCA_043742485.1 Rhizobacter sp. | reverse complement strand
GCGGCGAGCGCCTCGAGGCCGGGCCGATCGAACGGATTCAGCATGCCGACGAGGTTGCCGCCGCGCTTCATCAGCGCCAGTTCTCCGACATCCGGCGAGCGCACCTTCAGGACAAGGTCGCAGGCGAAGGCGCCGGCGCGGTCGGTGATCTCGGCGCCGGCCGCTGCGAAGGCGTCGTCGGTGACGCTGGCGGCGACGCCGGCGCCGGTCTCGACGCGGATGTCGTGGCCTTGCGCCTTCAGCTTCTTCGCCGTCTCCGGCGTCACGGCCACGCGCGTTTCGCCTGCTGCCGTCTCACGCGGCACTCCGATCATCATGTCGCTGTCTCCTCGCCCACGCTGAACACGCTTTGCGTGCGAGCTTACAAGAAAGGCCGATCGCGACCGGCGCGGCGCGAAGGCCCGGCGTCGTGGACCAGCATTTCGCCTGCTCTCTGCCGGCGTGGCCAGGCGCGGCCGCCGACCTGCTTCTTGCACAATGTCGCTTCCCTCGCAGGTAGCGCAGTTCGACATGCGCCGATGAACGATGCCTTGCCGCCGCCAGCCCGCCGCCGTTCGATCCTCAGCGCTGTGCGGCTGATGCAGGGCGCTCGCTTCGCCAGCGCCACGATCTGGTCAGCGGCCGTCGACTGGACCGTCTGCGCCACGACCTTCTTTCCGATCCTGTGCCGCCGGCCAGCCACGGTGCCGTGACTGTGCACGGCGCGGCCGATCGTTGGCGGACCTGGCCACGGCCGGCGGTCGCCTGGGCGATCGCTGTCGCCTGGCTCGGGTTCTCGATCGGCCTCAGGCCGCTGACGCTGCCGGAAGAAGGCCGCTACGTCGGCGTCGCCTGGGAGATGCTGCGCTCGGGTGACTGGCTGGTGCCGACGCTCGACGGCCTGCCGTTCTTCCACAAGCCGCCGCTCTTCTACTGGATCACGGCGGCGTCGATGCAGGTGTTCGGCGCCAACGCGGCGGCGGCGCGTGCGGCGCCCCTGATCGGCGCCCTCCTCGGTGCCCTCGGCCTCGTCTGGTTCGTCGGCCGCCGGGTCGGCACCGCGCACGCCCGCTGGACGGGGCTGGTTCTGGTGACGCTGCCCTTCTTCTTCGGCGGCGCGCAGTTCGCCAACCTCGACCTCCTGGTCGCCGGCTTCATTGCCCTGTCCGTGGTCTTCGCCGCCGATGCCGCCCTGGCCATCGACGGCGGCGAACCGCATCGCCGCGCGCTGGTCGCCGCCTGGGCTGCGGCGGCGCTCGGCGTTCTCGCCAAGGGGCTGATCGGCCTCGTGCTGCCCGGGCTGGTTCTGGTGCTCTGGTTGCTCGCGATGCGCAGGCCCGCGCTGATCTTGCGGCTGCTCTCGCCGCTCGGCCTGGCGGTCTTCCTGCTCATCGCCGCGCCGTGGTTCGTTGCCCTGCAGATGCGCCATCCGGGCTTCGCGCACTACTTCTTCATCTACCAGCACTTCGAGCGCTTTGCCGCCACCGGGTTTAACAACGCCCAGCCCTGGTGGTTCTTCTTCGCCGCCGTGCCGGCCCTGACGCTGCCCTGGTCGCCCTGGCTGTTGCGTCAGACATTCACCAGGCGCCCCGACAAGACCGACGCGACGGCGACGGCGACGCGACAGCTGATGTGGACCTGGCTCGGTGGCGTGCTGCTTTTCTTCTCGTTGCCCCAATCGAAGCCGGTCGGCTATGCCATGCCGGTGCTGTTTCCGATCGCTTTCCTCGCCGCCGACGCGGCGCTGGCGGCCTGGCGCCTCGAGCGCCAGTGGCCGCGCCGCGCCGTGATGGCCAGCCTGGCGGTCGCGATCACGATCTGCCTTGCTGCCGTGGTCGTCTCGGCGGCGACCTACGACCGCGACAACACGGCACTGGCGCGAACGTTGCTGAAGCAGCGCGGCGCCGGCGAGCCGGTCGTCTTCGCCGGCGAGTACTTCTTCGACATCCCGCTGCATGCGCGTCTGTCCGATCCGGTCGCCGTGACAGGTGACTGGAGTGACCCGAAGTTCACCGAGCGCGACAACTGGCGCCGCGAGCTGGCCGAGGCGGCACCGTTCGCGCCGGCGCTGGCGGCGAAGCTGCTGGTCACGCCCGAGCAAGGTTTCGGGCTCCGCTGCGGCCCGCG
>JAYTYH010000190.1:0-2344 GCA_043742485.1 Rhizobacter sp. | reverse complement strand
GCCGTCGCTGCGAGCGCCAGGGCGACAGCGAATCGGACCCGGATATGCGAGATCCTCTGCATGGCAAAGCTCCAGTTTCGAAGGAATTGGTTATGGCTTCAGGCTGCTGCGCAGGACCCAGCCGTCGCGCGGGTCGATCTCGCACTCGAAGGCGAAGAAGGTATGCGGCGCGCCCGGCGTGGCCACGGCGCGGCCACTGCCGCGAAAGATGGCGATGCCGGCGCTCGGCTGCCCGAAGCTGCGGGTCGCGGGGTCGAAGGCGATCTCGGACACCCGCGGCCAGCGCTTCGTGAGCGCTTCGGCGGCACGCGACTCGCAGGCCGCCGGCGACAGTGCGCTCAGATCGGGCTCGGCGGGGGCGCGGGCCGGTGCCTCGGCGGGCGCCGGCGTGGCGTCGCGGATGACGAGGCCGACCTGGAAGCTGGCGAGGTCGACCGTGCAGCTGTACTGGATGCTGCGCACCTCGTTGCCGCGCTGCCAGCGGGCGACGCCGCGCAGCACGGTCTGGTTCTCGTTGGAGATGTAAGGCTGCACCGCAGGAGCGGTGCTGAACGACAGCTTGACGGCGCCGGCGACGCGCCCGGCCAGCGCCTGCCGCGCTTCCCGTTCGCAAGCCTGCGCTGCCGACGTGAGGGGCGCGTCGGCGCTGCCGGTGGCGGGCTGCGCTGAAGCCGCGAACGCGAGGGCGCAGGCAAGGGCGAGCAGGGCCGGCCCGACGACCGATGCGCACAGCCGCGAAAACGTCGAGGTGGTGTTCATGCGCAGAGTGTCGACGCGATCGGCACGCTACGAACGGCGGCCGGTCAAGGCAGCCATCCCGACGGTCGTCAATGCCAGCAGGAAGCGTTCGGCCGCGGCGAGCTGATCGAGCGCCACGTATTCGTCGGCCTGGTGCGCCTGGGCGATGTGGCCGGGGCCGCACACCACGGTCGGGATGCCGGCCTTCTGGAACAGACCGGCCTCGGTGCCGAAGGCGACCAGCGTCGTCGCGTCGGCCTCGGCGAGGCGGCCGGCGAGCAGCACGGCGACGTCGTCGGCGCGGGCCAGGAACGCCGGCATCCGGAACAGCGGCTCGAAGCGGATGCCAGCCTCGGGCGCGACGGCGCGCATGGCCGGCTCGAGCGACTCGGCGAAGGCCAGCACCTCGCTCTGCATGACGCCGACGTCCACCCCCGGCAAGGCGCGGAACTCGTAGTTGAAGCGGCAGTCTTCCGGCACGATGTTGTCGGCGACGCCGCCCTCGATGACGCCGACCGAGCCGGTGCTGTAGGGCACGTCGAAGCCCTCGTAGCGCTGCTCGTGATCGCGCCAGTGCGCCGACATGTCGGCCAGCTTGGCGACGACGCGGGCGCCGATCTCGATGGCGTTGACGGAGCGTGGCGTCAGCGACGAATGGGCGGCACGGCCCTTCACGCAGCAGCGCCAGCGCGCCACGCCCTTGTGCGCCAGCGCCGGCACCATGCCGGTCGGCTCGCCGACGATGCAGGCCAGCGGCCGGACGCCGCGCTCGCGCATGTCGGCGATCAGGCGCTCGGCGCCGAAGCCACCGATCTCCTCGTCGTAGCTGAAGGCGAAGTGGATGGCGAACGGCAGGTCGGCAGCCAGGAAGGCCGGCACCTGCGCCACGGCCAGGCCGATGAAGCTTTTCATGTCGGCGCTGCCTCGGCCGTAAAGGCGGCCATCCTTCACGTCGGCGCCGAGCGGGTCGACCGACCAGTTCTGGCCGTCCCACGGCACCGTGTCGGTGTGGCCGGAGACGATCACGCCGGCCGGCTTGCCTTCGCCGATGGTCGCGAACAGGTTGGCCTTCTTGCGGTCGTCGTCGTGGGTCAGGCGGCTGGCGACGCCGTGGCGGGCCAGCTCGTCGCGAATGAAATGGATGGCCGCCAGATTCGAATTGCGGCTCACGGTGTTCATGCGCACCAGCGAGCGCGCCATCTCGAGCCCGTGGGCGGAGGGTGCCGTCGAAAGAGAATTCATCGACGCAATATAGCGGCTGGGCTACGCTTTCCGCCATGACCGAAATCACCCCTGAAGACATCGAGGCCGCCCGCCGCCGCATCGCGCTGGACGTGCGTCGCACGCCGTTGCTGCGCCTGGCCGGCGCCCAGCTCGGCATCGATTGCGCCGAACTTTGGCTCAAGCTCGAGCACCTCCAGGTCGGCGGCAGCTTCAAGGCGCGCGGCATGTTCAACCGCATGCGCGCGAATCCGCTGCCCGCGGCCGGCGTCGTCATCGCTTCGGGTGGCAACGCCGGCATCGCCGTCGCCGTCGCCGCGCAGGCGATGGGCGTGCGCTGCGAGGTGTTCGTGCCCGAGACCTCGCCGCCGGCCAAGCAGGCCAG
>JAYTYH010000189.1:0-16821 GCA_043742485.1 Rhizobacter sp. | reverse complement strand
CATCATGTTCGGCAGCACGCCGTATTTGAACCAGACGATGATGAGTGGCCCGAGCGCGACCTTCGGGATCATGTTGAGGCTGACGAGCAGCGGCATCATGAGCGTCTCGAGCGGCTTCGACCACGTGAAGGCGAGCGCCAGCAGCACGCCGACGACGAGCGCGAAGAGATAGCCGCCGAAGATCTCCGTCGCCGTGACGGCGGTGTTGGTCCACCAGCTGTAGTTGCCGGCGAAGAGCGTCTTCGCGGTGTCCACCGGCGAGGGCATCACGAACTTAGGCACGTCGCCGAATTTCACGAACAGGTACCAGACGAGCAGCAGCGCGAGATGGGAGACCACGGCCATGGCGGTCCTCGTCCAGCGTTCGTTCGTTCGGGGCATCGTCGGGCGTGGGTTGGGCGCGCCGATCATAGGGCCCACGCCCCGGGTGAATGCCCTTTGCGACCCGGTTCCGCGTCGCTAGACTTTTGGCCGACGCAAACCCACCGACCCGGAGAAGCCATGACCCTGTTCCGTCGCCTCGTCCTCGCCGCCGGCATCGCCGCCGCCGGTCTCGCCGCCACGCCCGCGCTGGCCCAGCAAAAGCTCGACTTCATCCTCAACTGGGTGCCGGGCGGAGACCACGCGCCGTACTTCTATGCCAAGAAGATGGGCTGGTACACGGACGCCGGCCTCGACGTCACTCTCGAGCCCGGCAAGGGCTCCGCGGTCGCGGTGCAGAAGGTTGCGGCCGGTGCCAACCAGATCGGCCTGGCCGACATGCCGAACGCGCTCACGTTGCGCGGCAAGGGCGCCGATACGGTGGGCGTGTTCAACGTCTACGCCAACTCGCCGCAAGGCCTGTACTGGCTGAAGAGCTCGGGCATCAAGTCGGTGAAGGACCTGGCCGGCAAGAAGATCGGCAACCCGGCCGGCGACGGTGCCCGCACGATCTGGCCGGCGCTCGCCAAGGCCAACGGCATCGACCCGGCCTCGGTGACCTGGGTCAACATCGATGCCAACTCCAAGCTTGCGGCGCTGAAGGCGAAGTCGATCGACGCCACGACCTCGTTCTACAACATCCACCACATCTTCCAGCGCGAGCTCGGTGACGACATGGGCTTCGTGGCCTGGAAAGACGCCGGCCTCAACACCTACGGCAACACGGTCATCGTCAATCCCGACTACTTGAAGAAGAACAAGGCCACCGTCGCCGCCTTCGTCAAGGTTACGCAGAAGGCATTCGCGTTCTGCGCCGCCACGCCGCGGCCCTGCGTGCAGGCCCTGATCGACGCCAATGGCGCGCTCCAGTTCGACAACGAGCTGCAGAACTGGAAGCTCGTCACCCAGCTGATGACCGACAAGTATTCGACCGGCGTGGCGCTGGGCATCCTCGACGATTCGCGCATGGCCGCCGACTACGAGATCGTCAAGACCTACATCGGCCTCGAGACGCCTTTCGACGTCAAGGTGGCCTACACCAACGAGTTCCTCGACCGCTCGATCAAGATGCCCAAATAGGAGCCGACGCCATGGCCGTGCCCCGCATCAAGACCACGGTGGTCGGCTCCTACCCGGTGCCCGACTGGCTCCTCGCCGCGCCTTCCGAGCAGGGCCTCGTCGACGCCACCCGCGTTGTCATCGCGACGCAGGAGCATGCCGGCGTCGACGTCGTCTGCAACGGCGAGCTCTACCGCTTCGACCTCGATCACCCCGAGACCAACGGGATGATCGAGTACTTCGTGCGGCCCATGAAAGGCGTGCGCTACGACATGACCTTCGACGAGGTCATGGCCTACCGCGCCTTGCCCGGCATGCGCTTTTGCACGCGGCCGCCCGGCGTCGTCGACGGCCCGGTCTCGAGTGGCACGCTCGACCTGCCGATGGCCTGTCAGCGCGCCGCCGCGCTCGCCACGAACACCTTCAAGTTCACCGTCACCGGGCCGCACATGCTGGCCAAGACGCTGCTGAACCGCCACTACGAAGGCACTCCCGAGCTCGCCCATGCGCTCGCCGACGTGCTCGCCGAACAGGTCAGTTATCTCGACGCCGACATCGTCCAGATCGACGAGGCCAACCTGCCCGGCCACCCCGAAGAATGGGAGTGGGCGGCCGCGGCGATGAACAAGGTGCTCGACGCCGTCAAGACGACGCCGGCCGTGCACCTGTGCTTCGGCAACTACGGCGGCCAGAGCGTGCAGAGCGGCACCTGGGAGCAACTCGTGCGCTACCTCAACGCGCTCCACGCCGACCACGTCGTCCTCGAATGTGCGCACCGGCCGCCCGAAGAGCTCGCAGTCTTCAAGGATCTCAAGCCCGAGATCGGCTTCGGCCTCGGCGTCGTCGACATCAAGGCCACCGAGGTGGAGTCGGCCGACGCGGTGGCGCGCGCCATCGAGCGCGCCGAAGCGCTGCTCGGCCGCGGCCGCGTCAAGTACATCCACCCCGATTGCGGCTTCTGGATGCTCAAGCGCCCGATCGCCGACGCCAAAATCCGGGCGCTCGCCAAGGGGCGCGATCTGTACGAGGGGCGTGCCGCCTAGCAATCTCGCGTGCCCGCCGACCGCACCACTCCAGGCACTTCGCGCCCGAAAATGCGGGCAAAAAAGCACCTTCTGGACACACGTCCAGATCATATGGATGACAGAGTTGACGGATTCCCTGCAGTCAATAACATCGCGCGAAATGCACGTGCGGCATTCGCGCCTCGGTCTCGGGTGCCTGCACTGAAGATTCGGCGACCCGGTGCGCGAGACAACCGGTTCGGATTCAGGCTTTTTACGGGGAGAGGTTCTATGCGTACTCTTGGTTCACAGGCAAGGCAACTGGCGTTCGCGGCAGTGGCGATCCTTTCGCTGTCGTCCTTCGCCGTTCACGCGCAGGGCACGCCGAAAAGCGGCGGCAACCTCGTCATGGTCGTCCAGCCCGAGCCGCCCACGCTGGCGTCTTACCAGAGCACCTCCGGCCCGATCGGTCAAGTCAGCACCAAGGTGTACGAAGGTCTTCTCGAGTACGACTTCAACCTGAAGCCGATACCGGGCCTTGCGCAGTCATGGGCGGTCAGTCCCGACGGCAGCACCATCACGTTCAAGCTGCAGCCCGGCGTCAAGTTCCACGACGGCAAGCCGTTCACCAGCGCCGATGTGCAGTTCACGGTCATGGACGTGCTCAAGCGTGTGCATCCGCGCGGCATCAACACGTTTCGCGCCGTCGAGTCCATCGAGACGCCGGATCCGCTCACGGCCGTGTTCAAGCTCTCCGAGCCGGCGCCCTACATGCTGATGGCTCTCTCGGGCTACGAGTCGCCCATGCTGCCCAAGCACATCTTCGGCACCGGTGACATCACGAACCATCCGAACGCCAACAAGCCTGTCGGAACGGGCCCCTTCAAGTTCGTCGAATGGCAGAAAGGTCAGTACATGCGGTTCGACCGCAATCCCGACTACCGAAAGCCCGGCCGACCCTACCTTGACCGAATCGTCGCTCGATTCATCGGCGACGGCGGCACCCGTGCTGCCGCACTGGAGACCGGTGAGGTGCAGCTCGGCGGCTTCAACTCGATCCCGCCTCTCGACGTCAAGCGCCTGCAGGCGCTGCCGCAGATCACGGTGACGTCGAAGGGCTACGAGATGCAGTCGCCGATCGTCGAGCTCGATCTCAACACGCGCACCAAGCCGTTCGACGACGTCAAGGTCCGACAGGCCGTTGCCTACGCCATCGACCGCAAGTTCATCATCGACAACGTCTGGTTCGGATTCGGCAAGGCTGCCACCGGCCCCATCAGCTCGAACTTCAAGGCGAACGGTCTCTACACCGCCGACGTCAAGAGCTACAACGTGGCCAACGGCGTCGAGCTCGCCAACAAGCTGCTCGACGAGGCCGGCTATCCGAAGAAGGCCGACGGTACGCGGTTCGAGATCACCCACGACGTCACGCCGTACGGCGAGGAATGGCGCCGCTTCGGTGAGTCGGTGCAGCAGCAGCTCGGCAAGGTCGGGATCAAGGTCAACCTGCGCTACGAAGACGTGCCGACCTGGTTGCGCCGCGTCTACACGAGCTACGACTACACGATGACGAGCAACTGGATCCAGACGCTCGCAGACCCGGTCATTGGCGTGCACCGCCTTTATCACTCGAAGATGATCAAGCCGGGCACGGTGTTCGTCAACGAGACCGGCTGGAGCTCGAAGGTGACCGACGAGCTGATGGACAAGGCCACCGTCGAGATCGATTCGAAGCGCCGCAACGACCTCTATCACCAACTGCAGAAGGACGTCGTCGACGCCACCCCGATCGTCTACGTCATGGAGCTCGACTTCCTCACCGTCCACAACAAGAAGCTGCAGGGATGGCTGGTGAGCCCGCTCGGCATCTACTCCGCGTTCGATCAGGCCTGGCTGGCCAAGTAAGCGCTACGGCGGCAGCTCGCGATGAGCGGTCTGATGCGAGGCGTGCGCTATGTCGCGCAACGCCTGGCGCTTGGCGTCGTGACCATCCTGGTCATCGTGGTGTTGAACTTCGCGTTGCTGCACCTCGCCCCGGGTGACGCGGCCGACGTTCTGGCCGGCGAGGCGGGCGCCGCCACGCCGGAATACATGGTCCAGCTGCGGCAGAAGTTCGGTCTCGACCAACCGACCTACGTGCAGCTGGCCGTCTACCTGAAGCGCGTCGCGACGTTCGATCTCGGCTATTCGTTCCGGCACGGCATGTCGGTGACCGACCTCATCCTCGGCCGGCTGGGGCCCACGCTGCTGCTGATGTTGACCGTCTTCGCCATCTCCGTCGGCTCCGGCATCGCGCTCGGTGCGGTCGCTGCGCGAAACGTCAACCGCTGGTCGGATCACATGCTCTCGATGCTGGCCATCCTCGCCTATGCCACACCGGTGTTCTGGGCCGGGTTGATGGCGATCGTGGTGTTCTCGATCAAGTTCGGCTGGTTTCCGACGAGCGGCATCGAGCAGATCGGCGCTTTCAACGAGGGTTGGGCCCGCATAGGCGACATCGCGCATCACCTGGTGCTGCCGGCCGTCACCTTGTCGCTGTTCTACATCGCGCTCTACACGCGGCTGATGCGCGCATCGGTACTCGACCAATACGCGATGGACTACGTCACCACCGCGCGCGCCAAGGGCTTGACGGAGCGGCAGATCGCCCGCCGCCATGTCCTGCGCAACGCGGTGCTGCCGGTGCTGACGATGGCCGGCGTGCAATTCGGCGGTCTGCTCGGCGGCGCCGTGGTCGTCGAGACGGTATTCGGCTGGCCCGGCCTGGGCCTGCTCGCTTATGAGTCGCTGTTCGCGCGCGACATCAACCTGTTGCTCGGAATCTTCTTCATTTCCGCCTGTCTGGTGGTGGTGGTGAACCTGCTCGTCGACCTTTCGTATTCGCTGCTCGATCCCCGCATCGAGCTGAACTGAGGCTGAATCGATGCGCGCCTTCCTCAAGCGTTTCGTCCGCCACCGCCCGGCCGTGCTCGGGCTGGTGATCCTCCTGGCGGTGACGGCCTGCGCGCTGCTCGCCCCGGCGATCCATCCGGCGAGCCCGTTCAGCCTCATCGGCAGGCCGTTCGAGGCGCCTTTCGGCCAGTACCTGTTCGGCACCGACCAGCTCGGTCGCGATCTGGCCGCAGCACTTCTCTACGGGGCTCGCACGACGCTGCTGATCGGCCTCGTCGCCACCGCCATCGCGGTGCTCGTCGGAGTCACGATCGGCGGCTTGGCCGGCTACTACGGCGGCCGCACCGATGCGTGGCTGATGCGCCTGACGGAAATCTTCCAGACGATCCCGTTCTTCCTCTTCGCGATCCTTCTGCTGGCGGTGCTGACGCCGTCCATCGGCAACGTCATCATCGCCATCGCCGTCGTTTCGTGGCCGCCGATGGCACGCCTCGTGCGCGGCGAGTTCATCGCCATGCGCGACCGCGAATTCGTGCTCGCCTGCATCTCGATGGGCATGAGCCACTCCCGGATCATCCTGCGCCACATCCTGCCCAACACCTTGTCATCGATCATCGTCACCGCCTCGCTGATGGTGGCCACGGCGATCCTGATCGAATCGAGCCTGTCGTTCCTCGGCCTCTCGGATCCGAACGTGATGAGCTGGGGCTTCATCATCGGTGCCGGGCGCACCGCGATTCGTACGGCGTGGTGGGTCTGCGCCATCCCCGGCATCGCGATCCTGCTCACCGTGATGGCGATCAACCTCGTCGGCGAAGGCCTCAACGACGCCCTCAACCCGCGCCTGCGTACGCTATGACGGACGAAGAGAACGTCCTGTCGATCGAGGGGCTGACAGTCGACCTGCCCGCCTGGGCCGACCGACCGCATGCGGTCGAGAACGTGAGCCTCGCGCTGCGCCACAACGAGATCCTGTGCGTCGTCGGCGAGTCGGGCTCGGGCAAGTCGGTGATGGCACGCGCCATCCTGGGCCTCTCGACGTCGCGCCACGTGCAGCCCAGCGCCGGCCGCATCCTGTACTCGGGCGAGGACCTGTTGAAGGCAGCGCCCGAGCGCATGCGCGCGCTGCGCGGCGCCCGCATCGCCATGATCTTCCAGGAGCCGATGACGGCGCTCAACCCGGTGCTCACCATCGGCCAACAGATCGAGGAAGCGATTGCGGTGCACCTGCGCGTCTCGCGCGACGAACGGCGGCGAAAGGTGCTCGAGATGCTCACCGCCGTCCAGCTGCCCGACCCGGCCCGCATCCACGCGGCCTACCCGCACCAGGTCTCGGGCGGGCAGCGGCAACGAGCGATGATCGCGATGGCGCTGATGCTCGAACCCGACATCCTGATCGCCGACGAGCCCACCACGGCCCTCGACGTCACCACCCAGGCGCAGGTTCTGGCGCTCATCCGCGAGCTGCAGCGCAAGCGCCGGATGGCGGTGCTGTTCATCACCCACGACTTCGGCGTGGTCGCCGAGATCGCCGACCGCATCGCCGTCATGCAGCACGGCAAGCTCGTGGAGCATGGCCGCGCGGCCGATGTCCTCGACCAACCCCAGCATCCCTACACCCGCTCCTTGCTGGCGGCGGTGCCCGACCTGGCGCCAGCGACGGCGCGGCACGACTTCGTGTCGGCGGAGGTGGCGCTCAAGGTCACCGGCCTGCAGAAGTCCTATCGCGGCAAGGGCATCTTCCGTGCGGCGTCGAGCCAGGCCGTGCACGCGGCCAAGGACGTCGCGATCCAGATTCGTCGCGGCGAGACTGTGGGCATCGTCGGCGAATCGGGCTCGGGCAAGTCGACGGTGGCGCGCTGCATTGCCCGCCTGGTCGAGCCGGACGCCGGTGAGATCCAGGTCGGCGACGTCGATTTCGGCAAGCTTTCGCAGCGCGCGTTGCGGCGAAACAGGAAGCGGATCCAGATGGTGTTCCAGGATCCGTACGGCTCGCTCGACCCGCGCCAATCGGTCGGCAGCCTGATCGCCGAGGGACCGCGGATCCACGGCGCCACGGCAGAAGCCTCACGCCAGCGCGCGATCGAGCTATTGACGCTCGTCGGCCTCGACGCGCGCAGCGCCGATCGCTTTCCGCACGAATTTTCCGGCGGCCAGCGCCAGCGCATCGGCCTGGCGCGCGCGCTCGCCCTGGATCCCGACGTGTTGATCGCCGACGAGCCGGTTTCCGCGCTCGACGTATCGGTGCAGGCGCAGGTCCTGCGCCTCCTCGCCGACATCCGCGAGCGGCTCGGTCTTTCGGTACTTTTCATCACCCACGACCTGCGCGTCGCCGGGCAGGTGTGCGACTCGATCGCGGTGATGCGCTACGGCGAGATCGTCGAGTTCGGGCGGACCGAGACGGTCTTCAACGCGCCCGCTCATCCCTACACGCAGATGCTGTTCGCCGCCGTTCCGGGCCGCGACTGGAGCCTGCGTCGCTCGGCCGCCGCGAAGGAGCAGCAACCATGAGTCTTCCGCTATCGCCCTTTCACGACACGCCGCTCGCCATCTTCGCCCGGCGCATGCGCTCGGGAGAGGCATCGGCGCTGGGCGCCACGCGCGACCTGCTCGCGCGCATCGAGGCCATCGATCGCAAGCTGCGCGCCTTCACCTTCGTCGATGCGGAGCGCGCTCTCGCCCGCGCCGCGGCCGTCGATCAGCTGCTCGCTGCCGGCATCGACCTCGGCCCGCTGATGGGCGTGCCGATCGCAGTGAAAGACCTCTTCAGCGTCGACGGCATGCCCACCACCGCCGGCAGCGACGTCGACATCGCCGACCTCGTTCCGCCGCAAGGCCGGTTCATCGACCAACTGCAGCGCGCCGGCTGCGTGATCCTCGGCAAGACCGCGACCACCGAGTTCGCCCTCGGCGGCTTCAATTTGCGGCGGCCGCCGCCGTGGAACCCGTGCGACCCCGATGTCGCGCGCATGACCGGCGGCTCCAGCCATGGCTCGGCGGTGGCGATGGCCGCAGGCCTGTGCGCCTTCTCGCTCGGCTCCGACACCGGCGGCTCGGTGCGTTGGCCGGCAGCTCTCTGCGGCGTGGTTGGCTACAAGGCGACGACCGATCACTGGCCGCAGGACGGCATCTTCCCGCTCTCGCGCGCGATGGACAGCATCGGCGTGTTCTCGTCCTGTGTTGCCGATCTGCGCGTCATACATGCCGCGCTGGCAGGCGAGTCGGTGGGCGAAGCGCCCGCGCCATCGCAGCTCGTGCTGGCATTGCCCGGTGCGCATTTCTTCCAGGACATCGAGCCCGAGGTCGAGGCCTGCTTCGCGCGTGCCGTCGAGCGACTGCGCGCGGCGGGCGCAACGGTCCGCGAAGTCGCGTTGCCGGAAGCGGCGGAGATCGAAGAGGCCTTCGGTCGGCTCGTCACTGCCGAATGGCTGGCCTTTGTCGGCCGCGATCGATTCCTGGCGAACGAGTCGGTCATCGACCCGGTCGTGGCGGCGCGCGTGCGCGGAGGCCTCGAGCTGCGCGCAGACCACTACGTGCGCCTTGCGTCGCGGCAACAGGCGCTCACGAAAATGATCGCCGAACGCGCCGAAGGCATCGACGGCTGGATCAGCCCGACCGTCGTCAAGCTGCCCGCACCCTGCGCCGACTTCCGCACCGTCGACGAGGTTGCGTCCTGGAACCGGGTGACGACCCAGAACACGCGGCCGGCCAACCTGTTCAGCCAGTGCGGCATCTCGCTGCCGATGCAGCACCTCGGCACGCCGTGGCCCGCCGGCTTGCAGCTCTGCGCCGCACCGAGCCAGGATCGCCGCCTGCTCGCGGCCGCGGCGACGATCGAGGCCGTCATCGGTCGCCCGCCGGCGCTCGCTGGCTGAGGACCGGCCGCGTCAACTGACCCGACGGGAACACAGGCCGGACTGGTGGCGGGCCCGGAGGCGATGGACTGCGGCATTCGTGTGCCGGGCATCGGTGTGCGCGCCCCCCAGGCTGCTCAGCAAGAAAATGTCTTCAGGCTTGCCGAGAAGGTCGCCGAAGCCATCGGTGCCAAGGGCGCAGTCGGGCGCGGGAACGTCTTGGCCAACTGTGATTGCGTGGGGCCCGGCGATGGAATGCCGACCCCCGGCATGATCGACGCCGTGAAGACGTTCGCCCGTACCGAAGAGATTCTTCAAGAAGGGCGAGAACGTCGTGTTCCTGCACACCGGCGGCACGGTGGGACTGTTCGGCTCCGAGCATGCGCTCGCGCCGTTGCTGTGACAGCCTTTCGCGGGGTTCCGAGGCGCTAGCCGGGTGCGACCGCATAACGGTCGCGCAACGCCTGCGTGGCGCTTCTGAGAACGCCGAGATCGCTGCCGACGGCCACGAAGGTGGCGCCCATCGCGAGATAGCGGCGGGCATCGGCCTCGACGGACGCCAGGATGCCGATCGGTTTGCCGGCGGCCTTGGCGGCATCAAACACCGCCGCGATCGCGGCCTGCGCGTTCGGGTGGTTGGCGTTGCCGAGGTGGCCGAGGGCCGCGGCCAGGTCCGACGGGCCGACGAAGAGGCCGTCGACGCCGTCGAGGGCGGCGATGGCGGCGGCCGAGTCGAGGCCCTGGCGGCTCTCGATCTGCACCATGACGCAGATCTGGGCGTTGATGCCTGAGAAGTAGTCGGGCACGGTGCCGAAGCGGTTGCTGCGCTGCGAAACCGAGACACCGCGGATGCCTTCGGGCGGGTAGCGCGTGGCGGCGACAGCGCGGCGGGCATCGTCGACCGTCTCCACGAACGGCACCAGGAAGTTGTAGAAGCCAGCGTCGAGCAGGCGCTTGATCTCGACCGCATTGTTCGACGACGGCCGCACGATCGGCGCACTCGCGCTGTCTTTGAGCGCCATCAGCTGCGGGATGAAAGTGGTGACGTCGTTGGGCGAATGCTCGCCGTCGAGCAGCAGCCAGTCGAAGCCGGCAATTCCGAGCACCTCGGTCGAGATCGGGTTGGCGAGCGAGCACCAGCAGCCGATCAGCGTCTCGCCGGCGGCGAGACGGCGCTTGAAGGAATTCGGGAAGGGGCGGTAGACCTCGGTGTTCATCAACGTGTCCAGGTTCAGTATCTCGGGGTCAGGTCGATCGTGACGCCGCGGGAGGCGACGACCGTGGCGAGCGCAAGCATCGCCATGAATGTGGCCGGCCAGGCCGGGCGAAATCTTGTCGTCATCGCAGTCGCCGTTCTTCGATACCGGCCTGGCGCAGCAACGCTGGCTGCTTGGCGTCGAAGCGCCAATTGGGGATGAGCGCCTGCATGGCAACGGCATCGTCGCGGGCGCCGAGGCCGTGGGCGAGGTACAGCGCGTGCGCGCGTTCGACTTCGGCCATGTCGAGCTCGATGCCGAGGCCGGGCCGGTCCGGCAGCTCGATCGCGCCGCGGGCGATGGCCAGCGGCTCCTTCGTGAGGCGCTCGCCGTCCTGCCAGATCCAGTGCGTGTCGATGGCCGTGATGCGGCCGGGTGCGGCCGCGCCCACGTGCGTGAACATCGCCAGCGAGACATCGAAGTGGTTGTTCGAATGCGAACCCCAGGTCAGGCCCCAGTCGCGGCAGGTCTGGGCGACGCGCACCGAGCCCGCCATGGTCCAGAAGTGCGGGTCGGCGAGCGGGATGTCGACTGCCTGCAGTGCCAGCGCGTGCGTGAGCTGGTGCCAGTCGGTGGCGATCATGTTGGTGGCCGTCGGCAGGCCGGTGGCGCGGCGGAACTCGGCCATCACCTCGCGGCCCGAAAAGCCGGCTTCGGCGCCGCACGGGTCTTCGGCGTAGGCGAGCACGGCGTGCTGGTCGCGCATCAGCCGCACCGCTTCGGCGAGCGACCAGCAGCCGTTCGGATCGAGCGTGATGCGCGCTTCGGGAAAGCGCTCGTGCAGCGCGGTGACGGCCTCGACCTCGGCATCGCCGCCGAGCACGCCGCCCTTGAGCTTGAAGTCGGTGAAGCCGTAGCGCGCCTCGGCGGCCTCGGCGAGGCGGACGATGGCGTCGGCGTCGAGCGCAGCGCGGTCGCGCAGGCGCAGCCAGTCGTCTTCGGCCTTGCCGCCGTCGCGGTACGGCAGATCGCTGCGGCCGCGGTCGCCGATGTAGAAGAGGTAGCCAAGCACCGGCACGGCGGTGCGCTGGATGCCTTCGCCGAGCAGCGCCGCGACCGGCACGCCGAGATGCTGGCCGAGCAGGTCGAGCAGCGCGCATTCGAGTGCGGTGGCGGCGTGGATGGTCGTGCGCAGGTCGAAGGTCTGGGCGCCGCGGCCGCCGGCGTCGCGGTCGGCGTAGCGGCGCTGGACCTCGGCGATCAGCCTGCGGTGGTCGCCGACGGTCTGGCCGACGATCCAGGTCGCGGCCGCGTCGACGACGGCGCCGATGGCCGCGCCGCCGGGCACCTCGCCGACGCCGGTGCGCCCGGCCGAGTCTGTGACGATGACGAGGTTTCGGGTGAAGAACGGACCGTGGGCGCCGCTCAGGTTGAGCAGCATGCTGTCGTGGCCGGCGACCGGAACGACGCGGACGGCTCGGACACGGGGCGTGTCGCTCATCGAATTGTTTTCAATAGTCATCGTACGACTGGGAACGGTTTCCGAGTTCAGCTGCGCGCCAGCTGTGCAGCGCGGCGGCGGCGTTCGCGACTGTTGGCGAGGTGGGTGCGGACCGCGGCGCGGGCGGCTTCGCTGTCCTGGTTTTCGATCGCGTCGAGGATCGAGCCGTGCTCGGCGTTGACGCGGCGCAGATAGGCCTGCTGCTCGTCGGCGGAAGCGGCCGACGAATCGAGCCGTGCCCGCGGGATCGTGGTCGCCCCCAGGCTCTGCAGCAGGCTCGAGAAATGCGGGTTCTGGGTCGCCCGCATAATTTCCAGATGAAACTGGAAGTCAGGGCCCACTGCGTTGCGACCTTCCCCCACCGCTTGCGTGAACGAGATGAGGGCTCGTCGCATGGCGGCCAGATTGTCGCCGGTGCGGCGCTGCGCCGCGAGGCCGGCCGCTTCGGTCTCGATGCCGATCCGGAGCTCGAGCATGGCGATGACGTCGTGCAGCGTCGCGAGCTGATCGGCGCGAATGCGGAACACCGCCGAGTCGCTGCCGCCGTAGGTGACGAAGGTGCCGATGCCGTGCCGCGTCTGCACCAGCGCCGCCGCCTGCAGCTTCGAGAGCGCCTCGCGGATGACGGTGCGGCTGACACCGAACTCCGTCATCAGCGCCGACTCGGTCGCCAGCTTGGCGCCCGGGCCGAGGCTGCCTTCCCGGATCCGGTCGGCGAGTGCGTCGACCACGGCCAGCGCCAGATTGCGCGGCCGGCGCAGCCCGGCGGGCGACGAGTGCACCGGCTCGTTCATCGGCGGTGCGAGATGGTCGGGAGCGGCATACCGACTAGTTGTACGACGACTGACGGTCTTGCCGCAAGAGGACATGCGCCGATTTCGCCGCGGCGTTCGAGGGGCGAGCATTCGCGCCGTGATCGACACCGATTCCATGGGCTCTGCTACCGCGCCGCCGCCGTTTCGTCGCCTGCTCCTGACCGGCGCCGCCGGCGGACTCGGCCGCGAGCTGCGACCGCGCCTGCGGCGCCTGGCCACGACGCTTCGGCTCAGCGACATCGCGCCGATGGCGGCGGCCGAGAGCGGCGAGGAGGTCGTATTCGCCGGCCTTGAAGACGCCGCCGCGGTCGATGCCATCGTCGCCGGCTGCGACGCCATCGTGCATCTCGGCGGCGTCTCCGTCGAAGGTCCGTTCGAGCCGATCCTGCAGGCCAACATCGTCGGCGCCTGGAACCTCTACGAAGCGGCGCGCCGGCACGGCGTGGCGCGGATCGTGTTCGCGAGCTCGAACCACGTCACCGGCTTCTATCGCCAGGACGAGGTCGTGTCGCCGCGCGACCCGGTGCGGCCCGACGGCCACTATGGCCTTAGCAAGGCGTTCGGCGAAAACCTGTCGCGCTTCTACTTCGACCGCTACGGCATCGAGACCGTGTGCCTGCGCATCGGCTCCTCGCTCCCCGAGCCGAAAGACCGTCGCATGCTCGCGACCTGGCTCAGCTACGACGACCTCGAGCGCCTCGTCGTCGCCAGCCTGACGGCGCCGGTGGTCGGCCACAGCATCGTCTACGGCGTGTCCGACAACACCACGACGTGGTGGAACAACGCCTCGGCGGCGCACCTCGGCTTTCGGGCGCAGGACAGCTCGGAGCCGTTCCGGGCCGCCGCCGAGGCCCGCCAGCCCCAGCTCGACCGCAACGACCCGGCGGTCCTCTTCCAGGGCGGCGGCTTCGTCACCCTGGGCCCCTACTGGAAATGATCGAGCAGACCGAGGTCGGCGCGATCGACATCCTGCGCACCTCGCTCGGCCCGCTCGGCCCGGTGGTGCCCGAGGTGAACGTCTACATGCCGTGGCTGTCGTTGTGGCTGCCGCTTTCTATCGGGGTGCGGTAGCGGGTACCGACCACGGCCGGCGTGATCAGGGCGTCGGTTCAGGCGCCAGCGTCAGCACCAGCCGCAGCGCGTCGGCGTCGTAGCGCGTGGCATCGACGACGAAGCCGTGCGAGTGCGCGAGGTCGCGCATGCCGGCGTTCTCGCGCAACACGTCGCAGACGACGCGACGCATGCCGCGGCGCTTCAGGTAGCCGATCATCTTCAGCATCAGCGCGTGACCGAGGCCGTCGTGCTTGACGTCGGAGCGGACGACGATCGCGAGCTCGGCCTCGGCGCCTTCGGCATCGATGACGGCGCGGACGACGCCGAGCGTCTCCGGCGCCGCACCGTCGGCGTCGCGCACCGCGATGAAGGCCATCTCGCGCTCGTAGTCGATGTGCGTGAAGCGGGAGAGCTCGACCTGCGAAAGATCGCGGCGGGCGTTGAAGAAACGCATGCGCATGTCGGTCGCGTGCAGGCGCGCGATGAAGGCGCCGTGCTGGGTTTCGTCGCTGCCGGTGATCGGCCGCAACACGATCTGTTCGCCGTGCCAGACGACGGTTTCCTCGAGCTCGGACAGCGACGTTCGGTCGTTCATGGGCGGCGTCTCCGGCGCGTCGCCTGGTGCGGCGAAAGGGTATCGTCGTCGCGCGCTCGCGGCCCGCCAGCTTGCGGCACGCGCCTCCCGAACCGGCTCCCCGTAAACCCTCCATGACCGATCTCTCCGCCAGGCGCACGCGCACCTTCGTCTACGTCGCCAATGCCGACAGCCACGACATCGACGTGCTGGCGCTCGACAGCGCCACCGGCGAGCTGGCCGAGGTCGAGCGCCATGCGGTCGGCGGCGTCGTCATGCCGCTGGCCGCCAGCCCCGACGGCCGCTTCCTCTACGCGTCGATCCGCTCCGAGCCGCATCGCGTCGTCAGCCTCGCCATCGACGCCGCGACCGGCCGCCTCGCCGAGATCGGCAGCGCGCCACTGCCCGCCAGCATGTGCTGGATCTCGACCGACCGCACCGGCCGCTTCCTGCTGGCGTCGTCTTACGGGGGCAGCGTCGTCGCCGTGGCGCCGATCGGCAGCGACGGCGTCGTGCAGGGCGCCACGCACGTCGTGCCGACCGAGGCCAACGCGCATTCGGTGCGCGTCGATCCCACGAATCGTTTCGCCTTCGCTGCCTGCCTCGGCGGCGGCCTGATGCGCCAGTGGCACTTCGATGCCGAGACCGGTGCGCTCGTCGACAACCTGCCGCCGTCATGGCCGGCCCGCCCCGGCGCCGGCCCACGCCACTTCGTGTTCCATCCGGAGGCGCCCTGGCTCTATCTGCTCAACGAGCTCGATGCCGGCATCGACGTGCTCGCGCTCGACCCCGAGCGCGGCACCCTCGCAGCGGTGCAATCCGTGAGCGCGCTGCCACCGGGGTTCGATGCCGGCGAGCCGTGGGCGGCCGACATCCACATCACGCCCGACGGCCGTTTCCTCTACGCCAGCGAACGGCGCTCGAACACCATCGCCGCCTTCGCCGTCGATGCCGTGACCGGCTGCCTGACGGCGATCGGCTCGGTGGCCACCGAAGCGCAGCCGCGCGGCTTCGCGATCACGCCGGAAGGCCGCTTCCTGTTCGCCGTCGGCCAGGCCTCGCATCGCCTCAGCCGCTACGCAGTCGATGGGCAAAGCGGCGCGCTGGACAAGCTGGGCGACCAAGGCGTCGGCCAGAACCCGAACTGGGTCGAGATCGTCGAGCTGCCGGCGTGACGGCGGCCGAGCCGAGCCCGGCCCCAGGCGGCGCCTCGGCGCTCGTCATCGCCCTCGCCGGCCTGGTGTCGCTGGCTGTGGCCATGGGCATCGGCCGATTCGCCTTCACTCCGATCCTGCCGCTCATGCTGCGCGACGGTGTTGTCGACATCGCCGCCGCCAGCTGGTTGGCCAGCGCCAACTACTTCGGCTATCTCGCCGGTGCCTTGTTCTGTACCTTCCAGCCGTGGCTGGTCGCGCGCTTCTCGTGGCTGCCCGCCGGCGCCGATGCGCCGCGCTCCATTCGCGCCGGCCTGGCGGCGACAGCGCTGCTCACCCTCGGCATGGCGTTGCCGCTGCCGGCGGCCTGGCCGCTGCTCCGCTTCGGTGCCGGCGTCGCCAGCGCCGTCACGCTCGTTCACACCACCGGCTGGTGCTTCGTACAGCTCGCGGCGCGTGGCCGCTCGGCGATCGGAGGACTCGTCTTCGCCGGCCCGGGTGTCGGCATCATCGCAAGCGGTGTGGTCGCGAGCGGCATCGTCGCCGCGCACGGCTCGGCCGCGATCGGCTGGGCCGTGTCGGCGTTGCTCGCGGCGGTCTTTACGGCGCTCGTCTGGCGGGTTTTCGGCGCGGCCGGCGAGGCATGGACCACCACCGGCTACGACGCCCGACCCGCTCTCGCGATGCCGCCTGAATCCATCCATGGCCGCGCTGAGCTGGCGACACTGACGCTGGCCTATGGGCTCGCCGGCTTCGGCTACATCGTTACCGCGACCTTCCTGCCCGTGATCGCGCGCGCCACCTTGCCGGGCACGCCGTGGATCGAGCTGTTCTGGCCGGTGTTCGGTATCGGCGCCGTCATCGGCGCGGTGCTGGCCACGCGCGCCGCACCGGCAACCGACCGTCGCTACCTGCTCGCCGGCGCCTATGCCGTGCAGGCCGGCGGCGTCGTGATCGGCCTGGTCTGGCCATCTTTGGGAGGCTTCGCTGTGGGCAGCTTTTTCGCCGGCCTGCCGTTCACAACCATCACTTTCTTCGCCCTGCAGGAGACGCGCCGCCTGCGACCGAGCCACGCCGCCAGTGCCATCGGGCTGGTCACCGCCGTTTACGGGATCGGCCAGGTGGCGGGGCCGCCGATGGTGTCGCTGCTGGTCTCGCGCAGCACGCAGGCCACGAGCGGTTTCAATGCCTCGCTGGTGATCGCAACAGCGGTGCTGCTCACGGGCGCGATGATTCACCTCGCCATGACGAAGTTCTGGCCATTGCAGCCCGCGATGCGGCGCTGACGGAAAACCGGAT
>JAYTYH010000188.1:0-3848 GCA_043742485.1 Rhizobacter sp. | reverse complement strand
GTCCTTGTCGCCGGTCGAGATCACGACCTGGAAGCCGCCGTTGGCGGCCATGCACGAGATCGTGCCGATGGCGTCGTCGGCCTCGATGCCGGGCACCGTCAGCACCGGCCAGCCGAGCAGCTTCACGGCTTCGACGATGGGCTCGATCTGCAGCGCCAGGTCGCTCGGCATCGACGTGCGCGTCGCCTTGTATTCGGGGTACCAGTCGTCGCGAAAGGTCTTGCCCTTGTCGTCGAAGACGCAGGCGCCGTGGGCGGCGGGATATTGCTCGCGCAGCAGCTTCATCATCGAGACGACGCCGCGGATGGCGCCGGTCGGAAAGCCGCCCGGCCCGCGCAGATCGGGCAGCGCGTGATAGGCACGATAGAGATAGCTCGAGCCGTCGACGAGCAGCAATGTCCGGTCCACCATGCGGATCATTGTGAAGGAAGGGGCAAAGGCCCGGCACCGCCTGCGACCTAGAATGCGGTCATGAAATTCGCATCGCTCGCGGCACCCGTCGCGGCCTCGTTGGTGGCTGCCGCTGGCGCGATCTGCATGCCGGCATCGGCTGCCGACACGGCGCCTGCGCCCGCCCCGGCTCCTTCATCGGCGACCTCGCCGTCGGGATCGTCCATCGCTGCCGAAGGCGAGCCTGCCGTCACCCACACGGTGATCGAAGACGGCCGCACCCGCATCGACGAATTGCGCGTGCGCGGCCAGCTCCGGCGCGTCACGGTCCAACCCAAGGGCCGCGCGCCGAGCTACGAGATCATTACCGGCGACGGCTCGCGCGCCCTCACCGAAGGCGCCGACAGCTCGCGTGGCGCTGCCGGCAAGCGGGTCTGGAACGTCTTCCGTTTCTGACCCGCGCCCGGCCCGGATGGCGGTCTACACCGAGGTTGCGTTCGCCGAAGCGGCCATGCTCGTGGCTGGCCTCGGCATCGGCGAACTGCGCGAGCTGAAGGCTTGCGACGGCGGCATCGAAAACACCAACTACTTCGCGACCACCACCACCGGCCGCTTCGTGCTGACGCTGTTCGAGCGCCTGCGCGCCGACGAGCTGCCGTTCTACCTGCACTTGATGAAGCACCTCGCCGGCCGCGGCCTGCCGGTGCCCGGCCCGCACGCCGACGCCAGCGGCAAGATCCTGCTGACGCTCAACGGCAAGCCTGCAGCGGTCGTCGACCGCCTGCCCGGCGAGCATCACCTCGCGCCCGACGCCGCCGATTGCGCCGCCGTCGGCGCCGTCCTCGGCCGCATGCATCTCGCCGGCCGCGACTTCGCCATGGTGCAGCCGAACCTGCGCGGCCTGGCGTGGTGGGAAGCGACGGTACCGGCGGTCCTGCCGCACCTGCCGGCCGGGCTGGCCGATCTGATGGCCGACGAGCTCGCCTTCCAGCGCCATCTCGGCGCCTCGGCGGCATTCGCGGCGCTGCCGCGCGGCGTCGTCCACGGCGACCTCTTCCGCGACAACGTCATGTTCGACGCCGGCGTCCTGGTCGGTGTCTTCGACTTCTATTTCGCCGGCGTCGACTGCCTGCTCTTCGACATCGCCGTGGCACTCAACGACTGGTGCATCGACCTCGACTCCGGCCGCCTCGACGAGGACCGCGCCCGCGCTTTCGTCGCCGCTTACCGCCGCGTACGTGTGCTGGAAGCCGGCGAGCTGCGGTTGCTGCCGGCGCTCATGCGTGCGGCCGCGTTCCGCTTCTGGCTGTCGCGCCTCTGGGACGTTCATCTGCCGCGCGACGCCGTCGTTCTCACCGCCCACGATCCGACTCACTTCGAGCGCGTGCTCCGGCAGCGCCGCGACGCGCCCTGGCACCCGGCCGGTGCGGCGGCGGCACCGGCATGAATCTGCAACTGGTGCCGGCGCGTCAGGGCGCGGTCTGGGTCCGCCGTGGCTTCCAGGCCTTCATTCGGCAGCCGTTCGGCTTCGCGTCGCTGTTTGCCGTCTGCCTGTTCTTCGTGCTGCTGCTGCGTGCCGGCCCGGCGCTGCTGTCGCTGGCACTGGTGATCGTGGCACCGGCCGTGTCGCTGCTCTTCATGATCGCGACGCGGCTGTCGACCGAGGGCCGCTCGCCGATGCCGCACGCCTTCACCGAGCTGGCACGCGCCGGCCGGCCGAGCCACGTCGGCCTGCTCAAGCTCGGCATCGCCTATCTCGTCGCGGCGACAGCGATATACGCCCTCAGCGCCGCCGTCGACGGCGGCGCCTTCGGCACCTTCGTCGAGTCGACGCGCGACGGCAAGTCGAGCCAGGAAGAGGTCGTCGCCAACATGGTCGACGCCCGCCTGCAGCTCGGCTTCTTCCTCTGGTTCACGCTCGTCGGCCTGCTCGCGGTGCCGTTCTGGCACGCCCCGGCGCTCGTCCACTGGGGCGCGCAGGGCTGGGCCAAGTCGCTCTTCTTCAGCACCGTCGCGGTGTGGCGCAACCGCGGCGCCTTCGCGATGTTCGGCCTGACCTGGGCGGCCGTGGGCTTCGCATTCATGATGCTGTCGGCGGTCGGTGTCGGCCTGCTCGGGCCGCAGCTCTACCCCGTCGTCGGCGCGCCGGTGATGCTGGCGCTGGCGACGGTGTTCTACGCCAGCCTCTGGTTCACCTTCGCCGACTGCTTTTCGACGGCCGAGATCGCCGCCCCCGAGACACCCCTGGAGACACCGTCATGAAGAAAGTCGCAATCGTCACCGGCGCGGGCAGCGGCATCGGCCGGGCCTCGGCGCTCGCCCTCGTGCAGGCCGGCTACCACGTCGTCCTCGCCGGCCGCCGTGCCGATGCGCTCGAGGCCACGAAGGCGGCCGCCGGCGACGGCGCCGATCGCGTCCTCGCGGTGCCGACCGACGCCACCGACCCGGCCGCGGTGAAGGCCTTGTTCGCAGCCACGAAGGAGGCCTTCGGTCGCCTCGACGTGCTCTTCAACAACGCCGGCACCGGGGCTCCGCCGATCCCGCTCGAAGAACTCACGATCGAACAATGGCGAACGGTCGTCGACATCAACCTCACCGCCGTCTTCCTGTGTACGCAGCAGGCCTTCATGTTGATGAAGGCGCAGTCGCCGCGCGGCGGTCGCATCATCAACAACGGCTCGATCTCGGCGCACGCGCCGCGGCCGTTCAGCGCCCCCTACACCGCCACCAAGCATGCCATCACCGGCCTCACGAAGGCGACCTCGCTCGACGGCCGCGCCTTCGACATCGCCTGCGGCCAGATCGACGTCGGCAACGCCGCCACGGAGATGACGGCGCGCATGACCAAAGGCGTGCCGCAGGCCAGCGGCGAGCTCGCCATCGAGCCGACGATGAACGTCAAGAACGTCGCCGACATGGTCGTCCACATGGCGAGCCTTCCACTCGACGCGAACATCCAATTCGTCACGGTCATGGCCACGCGCATGCCCTTCGTAGGCCGGGGCTGAGCCACAATCGCGGCTATGGCCACGCCCCGTGAGATCGCAGCCGCCCTCATCGTGCTCGCTGTCCTGCCAGGCTGTGCAGTCGTCACCGTCGCCGGCGCGGCGGTCGGTGCCGTCGTCACGGTCGGCGGCGCCGTCGTCGGCAGCACGGTGAAGGTGGCCGGCAAGGTCGTCGAGAAGACGATCGACATCGCCACTCCCGGCAGCACGCCGGCCCTGGCGCCCAAGTGAGTTTCATTTCATGACCACCAACATCCACTTCATCGGCGGTGAAAAAGGCGGCGTCGGCAAGTCGTTGATGGCGCGGGTGCTGGCCCAGTATCTGATCGACAAGGAAGAGCCCTTCCTCGGCTTCGACACCGACCGCTCGCACGGCGCCCTGATGCGCTTCTACCCGAGCTATGCCTCGCCGGTGGCCGTCGATCGCGTCGAATCGCTCGACGCCATCGTCGA
>JAYTYH010000187.1:0-2679 GCA_043742485.1 Rhizobacter sp. | reverse complement strand
CCGTCACGGAACATGATGGTCTCGACGGCACCGTGGTCGGCCGAGATTTGCCGCGCCAGCACGTTGCCGAGCAGCGAGATGCTCTTGATGTCGGCGCGCTCCCAGCGAAAGTCGCGCGCCGTCACGCAGGCCACGCCCTGGTGACGCTGCTCGCCCGAGGCCGCCTTCACGGCGCTGGCCATCATGAACACCGTGGGCGTGAGGCCGACCGGCATCACATGGTCACGCAACGCCACCCCGCGCGTGACCTGGATGTAGACGAGCTGGTCGGTGACGCCGCTGCGCTCTGCCAGCGCGGCGATGAGCTTGCGGCAACGCTCCAGCCACTCGTCGCGGCCGTGCGGGTTGTCGATGCGCAGCTTGGTCAGGCTGCGGCCGAGCCGGGCCATGTGCTCGTCGAAGCGGAACAGCTTCTTGCCGTACACCGGCACGACCTCGTAGATGCCATCGCCGAAGATGAAGCCTCGGTCAAGCACCGAGACTTTCGCTTCGGAGAGCGGGTGGTATTCGCCGTTCAGGTAGCACAGCGTGTCGGGCAGGTGGGTCGTCATGGCGCCTCCGCAGGTTGGCTGGATTGTCGTCGGCCGGCTATTTGACCCAGAGCCGGATGGCGTCCCAGGCGCGGCCGAAGATGCCGGCCTCTTCCACCGGCTCGAGCACGACCAGCGGCACTTCCAGGATCGGGCTGCCACCGGCCGTGCCGACCAGGATCCTGCCGACGCGCTGGCCCTTGGTCAGCGGCGCCACCAGCGGGTCGGTGCGCTCGATCTTCGTCTGCAGCTTGGCGCCGTCACCGCGCGGCACGCTCACGAACACACCGGCGGACGGGCCGAGCGTGGCGGTGCTCTGCTTGCCCTTCCACACCGGCGTCGTCACCATGGCTTTGCCGTCGTCGAACAGGCGCACGGTCTCGAAGGCCTGGAAGCCCCAGTTGAGGAGCTTCTGGCTCTCGTTGGCACGCGCCTCCATCGAGGTGGTGGCGAGCACCACCGTCATGACGCGGCGCTTGCCGGCGCCGCCGTTGGCGCCGAGGTTCGGAAACTCGCGCTGGGCGGTTGCGAGCAGGCAATAGCCGGCGCCTTCGGTGAAGCCGGTCTTCATGCCGTCGACGGTCGGGTCGCGGCGCAGCAGCAGGTTGCGGTTCGGCTGGGCGATGTGGTTGTACGTGTAGTCCTTGATCGAGTAGTACGGGAAGTACTCGGGAAAGTCGCGCACGATGTGGGTGGCGATGGCGGCGATGTCGCGTGCGGTGCTGCGGTGGCCGGCTTCGGTCAGGCCGGTCACGTTCTTGAAGGTGGTGTTCTTCAGGCCCCAGGCCTGGGCCTGCCGGTTCATCATCGTGACGAACGCGTCGACGCTGCCAGCCACGCCCTCGGCGAGCGCCACCGAGGCATCGTTGCCGCTCTGCACGATGACGCCGCGCAGCAGCTCGTCGACGGTGGGTGTCATCGTGGTGTCGATGAACATCAGCGAGCCGCCGCCCTTGCGCTCCGACCAGGCCCGCTTCGAGACCGGCATCGCCTGTGTCAGCGCCAGCTTCTTGTCGCGCAGCGCCTGGAAGACGATGTAGGCCGTCATCAGCTTGGTCAGCGAGGCCGGGTCCATGGCGGCATCGGCGTTGCGCTCGGCGAGCACCTGGTTGGTGGTGAGGTCGAGGACGAGAAAACTCTTTGCGGCGACCTCGGGCGGTTGCGGCGCCTGCGCCGATGCGGCGAAGGCGACCGACAGGCACAGGGCGGCGAAGAAGGAGCGGGCGGGCAGGCGGAGGGTCGGCATCGGAAAAGATTCAGGAAGCATCGAAGGCGATCGGACGGAAAGGGAGACGCAGGGGACGCGCAGGAGGAGCGCTGCGGGGCACGCGGTCGCGGTCAGACCGCGCCGAGGTCGTGCAGTTCACGCACGATCACGTTTTTCAGCAAGGCGAGCTGGCCGTGGAAGAAATGGCCGACGCCGGGGAAGACGACGACGGGCAGATTCTGCGGCCGCGCCCAGTCGAGGGTCGCGGCCAGCGGCACGATGTCGTCGCTCTCGCCGTGGATGACGAGGCTGCCGACGGGTACCGGCGGCATCGCCTGCTTCTGCGTCGACGGGCCGACCAGCACCACGCGCGCCGGCTGCACGGCGGCCGCCATGCTCGCGAACACACTCGCCAGCTCCGCCGTGACGTAGGCGCCGAACGAGAAGCCGGCGAGCGCGAACGGCAACGGCGCGAACTCCGGGCGCGCCGCGAACGCAGCGTGCACGGCTCGCGCATCGTCGATCTCGCCCGCGCCCTCGGCCCACGCACCCTCGGATTCGCCGACGCCACGGAAGTTGAAGCGCACGCTGACCCAGCCGAGCTGCAGAAAGGCGCGCGCGATCGTCTGCGTCACCTTGTTGTCGAGCGTGCCACCCTGCTGTGGATGCGGGTGACAGACCAGCGCCCAGCCACGCGCCGCCTCGGCCGGCCGATCGACCGCACACTCGATGCGCCCGACCGGCCCGGCGACGAATTCGCGCACCGTGCGCGGATTCATCATCGGCTCAGCGGCCGACGTCGGGCGGCAGCAGCAGGCGCTCGACGATCTGGCCGCGTTTGAGGTGCGAGTCGACGATCTCGTCGATGTCGCTGTCGTCGACGAAGGTGTACCAGGTGCCTTCAGGGTAGACGACGGCGACCGGGCCGCCCTGGCAGCGATC
>JAYTYH010000186.1:0-6682 GCA_043742485.1 Rhizobacter sp. | reverse complement strand
GGCTGGAAGGCGAGCACGAGCCGGCGGCCGGGGAAAGCGCCGCGGGCGGCAGCGAGCGTGGCCGCCATCTCCACGGGATGGTGGCCGTAGTCGTCGACGAGGGTGAAGCTGCCGCCTTCGGTGGCGATCTCGCCATAGCTCTGGAAGCGCCGATCGACGCCGTTGAACTCGGCCAGGCCTTTGACCACCGGCGCATCGGCCAGCTCGAGCTCGGTGGCGACGGCGATCGCGGCCAGCGCGTTGAGCACGTTGTGGTCGCCCGGCAGGTTGAGCGTGACCTGCAGGTCGGGCATGCGCACGCCGTTCTTGCGCTGCACCGTGAAGCGCATGGTCCCGGCGTGGGCCTCGACATCGACGGCGCGCACCATGCAGTCGGCGCCGAAGCCATAGGTCACGACCGGGCGCGAGATCATCGCCATGATCGAGCGCACGCCGGGATCGTCGGCGCAGAGAACCGCGGCGCCGTAGAACGGCATCTTGTGGATGAACTCGACGAAGGCCTGCTTCAGCCTGGCGAAATCGTGGCCGTAGGTGTCCATGTGGTCGGCGTCGATGTTCGTCACCACCGCCATCACTGGCAGCAGGTTGTGGAACGAGGCATCCGACTCGTCGGCCTCGACGACGATGTAGTCGCCGGCGCCGAGCCGCGAGTTCGCGCCCGCCGCGTTGAGCCGGCCTCCGATCACGAAGGTCGGGTCGAGGCCGGCCTCGGCGAGGACGCTGGTGACGAGCGAGGTCGTCGTCGTCTTGCCGTGCGTGCCGGCGATGGCGATGCCCTGCTTCAGGCGCATCAGCTCGGCGAGCATCACCGCGCGCGGCACCACCGGGATGCGCCTGGCGCGCGCCGCCGTGACCTCGGCGTTGTCGGACTTGACCGCGCTCGACGTCACCACGGCCTCGGCGCCGACGATGTTGGCGGCGTCGTGGCCGATGGCGACGCGGATGCCGAGCGCGGCCAGCGCCCGCGTCGTCGTGCTCTCTTGCTGGTCCGAGCCGGAGACGCGGTAGCCGAGGTTGTGCAGGATCTCGGCGATGCCGCTCATGCCGGCGCCACCGATGCCGACGAAGTGGATGTTCTTAACTGCATGCTTCATGCAGCCACCATGCTTTCGATCTCGTCGGCGACGCGCGCTGCCGCGTGCGGCCGTGCCAGGGCACGCGCCTTGGTCGCCATCGAGAGCAGTGTTTCACGCGTCAGCGTCGAGAGCAGGTCGGCGAGGCGCTCGGGCGTGAGCTCGGCCTGCGGCAGGTGGATGGCAGCGCCGTGCGCGGCCATCCAGGCGGCGTTGTCGCGCTGGTGCGAGGTCGTGCTCACGACCAGCGGCACCAGCACCGCCGGCACGCCGGCCGCGCACAGCTCGCTGACCGTGATGGCGCCGGCACGGCAGACGATGACGTCGCAGTCGGCGAGTCGCCAGGCGATGTCGTCGATGAAAGGCAGCACCTCGGCCTTGGCGCCGGCGACGCGGTAGGCCCTCTCGACTGCGGCCTGGTTGGCTTCGCCGGTCTGGTGGGTGACGTGCGGGCGCTCGGTGCCGAGCATCTGGGCGACGGCGTGCGGCACGCACTCGTTGAGGACGCGGGCGCCCAGGCTGCCACCGACGACGAGCAGGCGCAGGGCGCCGGTTCGGCCGGCGAAGCGCTGACGCGGATCGGGCAGCTCCTCGATGCCGGCGCGCACCGGGTTGCCCGTCACCACCGCCTTCTTGCCAGCGGCTTCGGCCGAGCGGCCGGGAAAGCCGAAGGCGATGCGCTTGGCTGCGGGCAGCAACGCCTTGTTGCTGAGCAGCAGCGACGCATCGGCGTTGACGAGCAAGACCGGCTTGCCGAGCAGCCAGGCCATCCAGCCACCGGGAAAGCACACGTAGCCGCCCATGCCGAGCACGGCGTCGGCGTGGCGGCGCTGGATCAGCCGGGTGCAGGTGCGAAAGGCGACGAGCAGCTGCAGGGCGCCGAGCACGTTGCCGAAGAGCCCCTTGCCGCGCAGGCCGGTGAAGGCGATGCGGTCGAGCATGATCCCGGCCTTCGGCACCAGCTTGTTCTCGAGGCCCTTGTAGGTTCCGAGCCAGCTCACGCTCCAGCCGCGCCGCTGCATCTCCTCGGCCACCGCCAGGCCCGGGATCACGTGCCCGCCGGTGCCCGCCGCCATCACCACCAAGTGCTTCATGCGCGGCCTCCGCGCATGAGTTGGCGGTTTTGGCTCCGGCCCGCGCACTGCGTGCGCTTCACGTCGCTGCGCGACATGAGCCGCGCCGAAACAGGCACCGCGAGCGTGCTCACGACACGACGTGGCTTCGCCACTTCGTGCTTCATGCGCGGCCTCCGCGCATGAGTTGCCTGTTTTCAATATCGATGCGCAACACGATCGCCAGCGCGATCATGTTCATCACGATCGCCGAGCCGCCGTAGCTCATCAGCGGCAGCGTCAGGCCCTTGGTCGGCAGCACGCCGAGGTTGACGCCCATGTTGATGAAGGCCTGGCCGCCCATCCAGATGCCGATTCCCTGTGCGAACAGGCCGGCGAAAACGCGGTCGAGCGCGATCGCCTGGCGGCCGATGTGGAAGAGGCGCCGCGCCAGCCAGAAGAAGGCCAGGATCACGCACGCCACACCGATGAAACCGAGCTCCTCGCCGATCACCGCGAGCAGGAAGTCGGTGTGGGCCTCGGGCAGGTAGTGCAGCTTCTCGACGCTCGAGCCCAGGCCCTGGCCGAAGATCTCGCCGCGACCGAAGGCGATCAGCGAATGCGAGAGCTGGTAGGCCTTGCCGAGCGTGTACTTCTCGTCCCACGGGTTGAGGTAGGCGAAGATCCGTTCGCGGCGCCATTCCGAGGTCGTGATCATCAGCACGAAGGCACCGGTCAGCACCGTGCTGATGATGAGAAACATGCGGCCGTTGACGCCACCGAGGAAGAGGATGCCCATCGCGATGGTGGCGATGACGAGGAAGGCGCCCATGTCGGGCTCGGCCAGCAGCAGCAGGCCGACGACGGCGATCGCTGCCGCCATCGGCACCACGGCACGCAGGAAGTTCTCCTTCACGTCCATGCGTCGCACCATGTAGCCGGCGGCATACATCGCGATCGCCAGCTTGGTCAGCTCCGACGGCTGGAAGCTCATGATGCCGAGCGGAATCCAGCGGCGGGCGCCGTTGACACCCTTGCCGATGAACGGCAGCAGCACCAGCACCAGCAGCAGCAGCGAGGCCACGAATATCCAGGGCGAGAGCTTTTCCCACACCGAGACCGGCACCTGCAGGGTGACCAGTGCCGCGATCACGGCGATGCTCACGGAGACGAGGTGGCGGGTCAGGAAGTAGGTCGGCGTGTAGCGCGCGAACTTGGGGTTGTCGGGCATCGCCACCGAGGCGCTGTAGACCATCACCAGGCCGAGCGCGAGCAACGCCACGACGACGCAGACGAGCGTGCGATCGAAGCCGAGCAGGCGTGCCGGCTGACCGGAGTCGACCGCGATCCATTCGCGCACCGGGATCGCCTCGGAGACGGCGCGCTTGCCGCGCTCGGCCGCCGTCTTCGCCTTGGCCGGCTTGACGGCGCTGCGCTTCATTCCGGTCTCGCGGCCACTGCGAGACGGCGCAGCGCGCTCGCGCCAGGCCTGGAACACGTTGGCGAGCACGGCGTTCATGCCGGGCTCCCGACCGCTGCCTGTTCGGCGTCGGCCAGCGCCTGCACGGCGGCGACGAAGACTTCGGCGCGATGCGTGTAGTTGCGGAACATGTCGAGGCTGGCGCAGGCCGGGCTCAGCAGCACGGCGTCGCCCGAACGGGCACGCGCGAAGGCGGCGTCGACGGCGCCTGCGAGCGAGACGCAGCGCTCGATCTCGATGCCGGCAGCGGCCACGGCCGCCGCGATTGCAGCCTCGATCCGCGCCGCGTCGCGACCGATCGTGATGACCGCGCGGGCGTGGCGGCCGAGTGGCGCGGCCAGCGGCGCGAAGTCCTGGCCCTTGCCATCGCCGCCGAGGATGACGACCAGCTTGTTCGGCGCGCGCTCGGCGCCGAGGCCTTCGAGCGCGGCGACGGTGGCGCCGACGTTGGTGCCCTTGCTGTCGTCGAAGGCATCGACGCCACCGACGCTGACCACGTATTCGACGCGGTGCGGCTCGCCGTGGTATTCGCGCAGCGCATGCAGCATCGGCGCCAGCGGGCAGCCGATCGCGGTCGCGAGCGCCAGCGCGGCGAGCGCGTTGAGGGCGTTGTGGCGACCGCGCACGCGCAGCGCATCGGCCGGCATCAGGAGCTGCAGCACCACGGCCGCGTCGGTGCCGGCCGCGCCTTCGTCGTCGCTGCGGGCACGCGCCAGCCAGGCCATGTCGTTCTGCACGACGATGCCGAAATCGCCCGGCCGGCTCGGTGCAGTCGCGCCGAAGTAGACGACCTGGCGGGCGATCGATTTCGGTGGCCGGCCCTTCCTGACCGCGACCGCCTTCGGCGCCGGCAGCAGCGCTGCCACGGCGGCGTCTCCGGCACCGACGACGATCACCGCGCGGCTGCCGAACACGCGCGCCTTGGCCTCGCCGTAGGCGGCGAACGAGCCGTGCCAGTCGAGGTGGTCTTCGCTGAGGTTGAGCAGGGCCGCGGCGTCGGGCTCGAAGCCGGTGCTGCCGTCGAGCTGGAAGCTGGAGAGCTCGAGGACCCAGACGTCGGGCAGCCGATCGCGCAAGGCCTCGACAGGGCCGGCGTCGATGGCGTCGGCGAGCGTCTGCAGCATCGTCGGCCCGATGTTGCCGGCGGCGGCGACGCGGCGGCCGGCGGCCTCGACGAGCAGCGCCGTCATCGCCGTCGTCGTCGTCTTGCCGTTGGTGCCGGTGACGGCGATGACCTTGGGCGCGTAGTCGTGGCCGGCGCGCAAGGCGTCGAGCGCCTCGACGAAGAGGTCGAGCTCACCTTGCACCGCGATGCCGGCGGTGCGCGCCGCGGCAAACGTGGCGGCGATGCGCTCGTCGGCCGGCGACAGGCCCGGGCTCTTGACGATGCGCGCCACGCCCTCGAGCGAGGCCGCGTCGAGCAAGCCACCGATGATCTCGGCGCCGGGCACGTGCTCGCGCAGGGCAGCGGCCTGAGGCGGCTCGGCACGCGAGTCCCAGACGCGGACGGGCGTGCCGTCGCGCGACAGCCAGCGCGCCATCGCGAGACCGGAGTCACCGAGACCGAGCACGAGCGCGATCGATGCGTTCATCGCAGTTTCAGGCTAGCGAGGCCGACGAGGCAGAGCAGCATGGTGACGATCCAGAAGCGGACGACGACCTGCGTCTCCTTCCAGCCGGCCTTCTCGAAATGATGGTGCAGCGGCGCCATGCGGAAGAACCGCCGGCCCTCGCCGTAGCGCTTCTTCGTGTACTTGAACCAGAGCACCTGCGCGATCACCGAGAGCGCCTCGGCCACGAAGACGCCGCCCATGATGCCAAGCACGATCTCCTGGCGAGTGATGACGGCGATGGTGCCGAGGGCGCCGCCCAGCGCCAGCGCGCCGACGTCGCCCATGAACACTTGCGCCGGATGGGTGTTGAACCACAGAAAAGCGAGGCCGGCACCGGCCATCGCGGCGCAGAAGATGAGCAGCTCGCCGGCGCCCGGGATGTACGGGAACAGCAGGTAACGCGAGTAGTCGGGCCGGCCGATGATGTAGGCGAAGACACCGAGCGCCGAGCCCACCATCACCACCGGCATGATGGCCAGGCCGTCGAGCCCGTCGGTGAGATTGACGGCGTTGCTGGCGCCGACGATCACGAAGTACGTCAGCGCGATGAAGCCGAAGACGCCGAGCGGATAGCTCACCGTCTTGAAGAACGGCACCAGCAAGTCGGCCTTCGGCGGCAGGTCGTTCGAGAAGCCGCTCTGGACCCAGCGCATGAACAGCTCGAGCACGCGCAGGTTCGAGGTCTCGCTGACCGAGAACGCGAGATACAGCGCGGCGACGATGCCGATCACCGACTGCCACAGGTACTTCTCGCCCGAGCGCATGCCCTCGGGGTTCTTGTCGACGACCTTTCTCCAGTCGTCGGCCCAGCCGATGGCGCCGAAGCCGATCGTCACCACCATCACGATCCAGACGAAGCGGTTCGACCAGTCGAACCAGAGCAGCGTCGAGATGCCGATGCCGAGCAGGATGAGCACGCCGCCCATGGTGGGCGTGCCGTTCTTGGCGTGATGCGCCTCGATGCCGTAGGCGCGGATCGGCTGGCCGATCTTGAGCTCGGTCAGGCGGCGGATCACCCATGGCCCGAAGGCCAGGCCGATGACGAGCGAGGTCATCGCTGCCATGACGGCGCGGAAGGTGATGTACTGGAACACGCGCATGAAGCCGAACTCCGGCGACAGCGTCTGCAGCCACTGGGCGAGGCTAAGCAGCATGGGCATCTCCGGTGGCTCGGCCGGTGAGCGCCGCGACGACGCGTTCCATCGCCATGAAGCGCGAGCCCTTGACCAGCACCGAGGCGAATGGCGGCGCCTCGCCGAGGGCGGCGACGACCGCAGGCGCGTCGGCGAAGGCGCGCGCGCCGGCGAACGGCGCCGTGGTGTTCGCCGCCTCCGGCCCGGCGGCCCAGAGCGAGTCGATGCCACGCTCGTGCGCGTAGGCGCCGACCTCGCGATGAAAGGCCGGGCCCTGGTCGCCGACCTCGCCCATGTCGCCGAGCACGAGCCAGCGCGGCGCCGGCAACGA
>JAYTYH010000185.1:0-3221 GCA_043742485.1 Rhizobacter sp. | reverse complement strand
CTGCCGCGCTACAACGAGCTGGCACCGGTGTTCGAGAAGCATGGCATCGACAGCATCGTCTGCGTCTCGGTCAACGATCCCTTCGTGATGGAAGAGTGGGGCAAGGACCAGGAGGCCGAGAACGTGCTGTTGCTGCCTGACGGCAACGGCGCCTTCACCGAGGCGATGGGCATGCTGGTCGACAAGCGCAACCTGAACTTCGGCATGCGCTCGTGGCGTTATTCGATGCTCGTGCGCGATCGCAAGATCGAAAAGATGTTCCTCGAGCCGCAAAAAGAAGGCGATCCGTTCGAAGTGTCGGACGCCGACACCATGCTTCACTACCTTGCGCCGCAGGCCCAGGTGCCGGAGCCGATCGCGATGCTGACGCGCAACGGCTGCCCGTTCTGCACCAAGGCCAAGCAGATGCTCACCGAGGCCGGCTATGACTTCGTCGAGGTGCCGCTGCCGCACACCATCCGCAGCAAGGCGCTCGGCGCCATCGCCGCGGCCCAGACGGTGCCGCAGGTCTTCATCGGTGGCAAGCTCATTGGCGGATCGGAGCAGCTCGCGGCCTACCTCCAGCAGCGCCCGCGATGAACACGGCCGCGCCGGAGCGGCCGATGGCGGCCGACATCCGGGCCCGGAAGCTCGGCGCTGCCTCGTGATCCAGGGTGACGTGCGCGACGCCGCGCAGTGCAAGGCCGCCGTGATGCAGACCGTGAAGACCCTCGGCGGCCTCGACATCCTCGTCAACCACGCGGCCCACCTGGTGTCGCAGGAGAGGTTCGAAGACATCACCGACGAGCGGTTCCGGCGCACCTTCGAGACCGACATCCCCGGCTCGATGCCGGCCGGCGAGGTCGAGCACTTCGGCCACGGGGTGGCACTGGAGCGCCTGGGCCAGCCAGACGAACTGGCGCCGGCCTACGCGATGCTGGCTTGGCATGACGGCTCGCTCATGACCGGCTCGCTGGTCGATGTGACGGGCGGCAAGCTTGGCTGACGACGCCGGACTCGCCGACCTGATCGCGAGCCCGCTGGTGACCGCGGCGACGCGGGCCGTGCTGCAAGAGCGCATCGCGTCCCGGGCGCAAACCACATCGTCGTCGTCATCGCTGTTCGACGCCGCCGAGCAGGCGGCGTTGGTGGCTGTGTGCGGCCGCCTCCTGCCGCCCGATTCCCCGATTTCAGCTGCCCGCGCTGCGGCAGAGATGGAAGCCCGCTTCGGCCGGGGCGACGGCCCGGGCTGGCGTTACGACGCCATGCCTGCGGACGGCGTGGCCTGTCGGCTCGGCCTCGCTCACCTCGACGCCGGCGCTCGCCGCCACGGCGCCGCCGACTTCACAGCGCTCGACGCCGCCGGGCGAGACGCGCTGCTCCGCCAGGCCGCGCAGGGCGCCGGCTGGCCGGGCCTCGACAGCCGCCGCTGGTTCGAGATGCTGCTGGTCGACGTCACCAGCCAGCACGTGCCGCATCCGGCGGTCCAGCTCGCCATGGGTCATCTCGGCTTCGCCGACGCCGCCGGCTGGAAGGCGATCGGCCTCGGCGGGCGCGAGGCGTGGCAGTCGCAGCCGATCCCGGTGGCGGAAGCGGCCGGGCCAGGTTCGAAGGTCGCAGCCGCAACCGCATCCGCTCCGACGTCCGCATCGACACCGAAGTTACCCGCTTCAGGCCGCTCTCCGGTCTCCTTTGGCGAGAGCGAATTCGTCGACGCCGTCGTCATCGGCACCGGCGCCGGTGGCGGGCCATTGCTCTGGCGGCTGGCGCGTGCCGGCGTTCGCGTCGTCGCGCTCGAGGCCGGCCACCACTGGCTGCCCGGCCGCGATTTCGCCACCGACGAGAAAGCCCAGGAAAAGCTGTTCTGGAGCGACGAACGCCTGACTGCGGGCAGCGACCCGATCGCCTTCGGCAGCAACAACTCCGGCATCGGTGTCGGCGGCTCGACGCTGAATTTCACCGCCTACACGCCGCGCCCGCAGCCCGACGACCTGCGCCTCTTCAGCGACTTCGGTGTCGGCTGCGACTGGCCGCTTTCGTACGAGGAGCTGGCGCCGTACTTCGACGAGGTCGAGGCGCTGGTCGGCGTCAGCGGGCCAACGCCGTATCCGTGGGGGCCGGCCCGCAAGCGCGGCTATCCGCTGCCGCCCCTGCCGTTGAATGCTGCTGCCGAGCTGATGCAGCGCGGCTGTGCGGCGCTCGGCATCGCGACCTCGGCGGCGGCCAACGCGGCGCTGTCGCGCGATTACGCCGCGCCCGGCATGCCGGCGCGCCGCGCCTGCAGCAACCGCGGCTTCTGCCAGGCCGGCTGCACGACCGGCGCCAAGGGCAGCGTCGACGTTGTCTTCATTCCGCCGGCGCTGGCCGCCGGCGCCGAATTGCGCAGCGAATGCTTCGGCCGCTGGATCGAGCGCGACTCGCAAGGGCGCGTCAGCGGCGTCGTCTACCTGCAGGGCGGCAAGGAGCGTCGGCAGAAATGCCGCAACGTCTTCCTGTGCGGCGGTGGCATCGAGACGCCCCGCTTCCTGCTCTTCAACGAAGGCCTGTCGAACGGCTCCGGGCAGGTCGGTCGCAACTTCATGGCTCACGTCGGCCGCCAGCTCTGGGCCCGCTTCGATGAAGCGACTCATCCGTGGAAGGGCATCCCCGGTGGCCTGATCTCCGAAGACACGCACCGGCCGCGCGGCGACGACACCGACTTTGCCGGCGGCTACCTGCTGCAAAGCATCGGCGTCATGCCGCTCACGTATGCCACGCAGCTCGCGCGCAGCGGCCGGGCCGTGTTCGGCGCCGCGCTCGGCGAGCATCTCGCGCACTACGACCACATCGCCGGCATCAACGTCCTCGGCGACTGCCTGCCCTACGCAGGCAATTTTCTCGAGCTGAGCGACGAGCGCGATGGCCGCGGCCTGCCGAAGCCGCGCATCCACTTCAGCGCCGGCGTCAACGAGCAGCGGATGGCGGCGCACGCCGAGCGCGCGATGCGCGCGATCTGGCAAGCCGCCGGCGCTCGCGAGCCGTGGGTCTTCGACCGCTATGCCCACGTCGCCGGCACGTGCCGGATGGGCCGCGACGACTCGCGCGCCGTCGTCGATCCCGACGGTCGCAGCTTCGAGGTGCCGGGCCTGCACATTTGCGACAACTCGGTCTTTCCGAGCGCGCTGTCGGTGAACCCGGCGCTGACCATCATGGCGCTGTCGCTGCGCACCGCCGACCGCTTCATCGCCCGCCACAAGGGCGCG
>JAYTYH010000184.1:0-2901 GCA_043742485.1 Rhizobacter sp. | reverse complement strand
CTCGACTTCAGTCTGGTCGATCCCGACAACCGCCGGCCTGTCGTCTACGAACGCCGCGCCGCCCTCCTAGCCGAGATGGACGGCTGGCACGGCAGCGATCTCGGCGCGCGTGTCGCGGCGCTGGCGACCACCCCGACCGATGGTCGCCTGAAGCTGTGGCTGATCCACCGGCTGCTGCGCACGCGCACCGACCTGCCGCAGCTGTTTCGCCGCGGCGACTACAAGCCGCTGGCCGTCCGCGGCAGCGCCGCCGCGCACGTCGTCGCCTTCACGCGCAGCGAAGGTGCCGACACCCTCGTCGTCGTCGCCGGCCGGCTGTTCGCGCGGCTGGCGTCGCGCCGGCCCGTCGTGCCCGTGGCCAAGGCGTGGGGCGACACCGCGCTGGAGTTGCCGAACCTCGACGGTGCCGGCCTCGACAACCTGCTGACCGGTGCCACCGTGACGGTCACGGGCGGTGCGGTTGCGATGGTGGAGATCTTCGCGACGTTGCCGTTGGCCGCTTTCCTGGTGCGAGGCGGCCGTTAGCCGTGCCGCGCACTTTTCCTCGGTCGGACACCTCGCGCCTGAAGATCCTCTTCGTCTCCACCGAGTGCTCGCCCTGGGTCAAGAGCGGCGGCCTGGGCGACGTCAGCTCGGCCTTGCCTCGTGCGCTCGTCGGCCTCGGCCACGACGTTCGCGTGCTGCTGCCCGCCTATGCGGCACTGCGCCCACTGATTGCGCAGGCCGGTGACAGCGTCCACATCGGGCCGCAGGGTCCGTGGCCCGGCGCCACCCTGAACCGGCTCGACCTCGAAGGCTTTCCGCTCTGGGTGCTCGACTGCCCGGAGCTCTACGACCGGGCCGGCAGCCCGTATGGCGACGCCGCCGGCCACGACCATGCGGACAACGCCTTCCGCTTCGCATTCCTGAGCCACGTCGCCGCCGGGCTGTGCGCGCCGGCTGGCCCGTGGTCGCCGTGGGTGGCCGACATCCTCCATGCCAACGACTGGCCGACCGGTCTGTCGCCGGCCTACCTCTCGCTGTTGCCGCACGCGCCTGCGGCCAGCGTCTTCACGATCCACAACCTGGCGTTCCAGGGCAACTTCGACGCGGCACTGGCGCCCCGGCTCGCCATCCCCGCCGCGTGGCTAAATGTCGAGGGCATCCTGCACTGGGACCGCATTTCGATGATGAAGGCCGGGCTGCGTCACGCCGGCGTCGTCACGACGGTGAGCCCGACCTACGCGCGCGAGATCCAGTCGCCGGAGTTCGGTTGCGGCCTCGAGGGCATGCTGCAGTTGCGCTCCAACGCGCTCGTCGGCCTCCTCAACGGCATCGACACGCGGGAATGGAATCCGGCCATCGACACGCTGATCGCCTCGCGCTATTCGGCCGGCGAATGGACGGCCAAAGCACGCAACGGCGAAGCCTTGCGAAAGCGCATGGGGCTGGCCACCGGCCGCGGCATCCTGTTCGGCATGGTCAGCCGCCTGACATCGCAAAAAGGCGTCGACCTCGTGCTCGAGTCCCTGGAGCGGCTTCTCGAGCTTGGCAGCCAGCTCGTCGTGCTCGGCAGCGGCGAGGCGGCGCTCGAACAGCGCCTGCGCGACGCCGCGCAGCGCTGGCCCGGCCGGGTCGCCGTGCAGATCGGCTTCGACGAAGCGCTCGCCCACCTCGTCGAGGCCGGTGCCGACTGCTTCCTGATGCCCTCGCGCTTCGAGCCGTGCGGGCTCAACCAGATGTACAGCCTCGTCTACGGCACGCCGCCGATCGTGCACGCCACCGGCGGCCTCGCCGACACCGTCACCGATGCCGACGCTTCGCCAGACGGCACCGGCTTCGTCATGACCGCGCCGACCTCGACTGCGTTGAGCGACGCCATCGAGCGCGCCGTGCGTGCCTTCGCCGACCGGCCACGCTGGCGCCGCTTGCAGCAGCGCGGCATGGGCCGGCAGTTCGGCTGGTCGCGTGGCGCCGCCGGCTATGTGGCTGCCTACAAATCGGCGATCGTGACGCGCCAGCGAGCGGCCTGACACCGCGATCTCGGCGGGACCTTTTCGGGTTCTGTCGCTGATGCGTTCGACGGCGCGTTGATCTTTGGGTCTGGTCCACTCGCCAGCTTCGACCGACCGGGCGCTTGTACCGAGGAAACATCGCTGCCAGTACCGGCAACATCTCGATCGACCAGCGATGCAGCGTGGAGTGATCTGATCATCAGCATCTGGACAAGCAGAACTTTGGTTGTTGACCTCGCATGCGCTGCGGTGCAACAATCCGCCATCGCAATTTCGGAGCTCCACTCTTGGACAGTGCCAGTTGTAGCAGTGATGCAAAGCGTGCCGTGATGGCCGCTGCCTGCTTGGCCGCCTAGAGTCTCACGGGACTGAGGGTCGGCACGCCGACAGCAGTCCTCACCTCGCTTCGAGGTCTTCTCGCAAAGACCCGGAGCTTGCGATTCGCTGATTCACTGATCGTTTTCGAGGCGTGATCCGTCCCAGGCGGGATCTCACGCGTCGAAGCTTGCTTGCGCTGTTCGCGGGTCGTAGCTCTTCGTGAGACGAAGGGGACAACGGTCATGAAAAGCCACGTCATTTTCCAGGCAAGACCAGCTGCAAAAGCGCGACTGGCTTCGAGCGATCGCCTTGCTGACAGTCACTCCGTGACTTGCACGGTTGCCGGAGCCATAGCTGCGGCGATGGACCGCTTCACGCTCTGGCCCACCCACCGCGTTCGTTGCGCCTTGTCCGCTTTTCCAGCTCCTTCCACGGGGCGCCAAGCGCTTCCTTGACTTTGCTATCTCAGCACGGAGACGTCGATGGACCCTGACCCTAGTTGGCGCCCCTGTGCGCCTTTGAACCATCTCTTGAAACCGCATCAGCTGCCGCTGCGAAGGGGTCGACGCCAATAGGACGTCGTGAGGCC
>JAYTYH010000183.1:0-4794 GCA_043742485.1 Rhizobacter sp. | reverse complement strand
CGGAAGGATGGCGCCGGCGACGTCGACCTGGGCCATGATCCAGCCTCCGAAGATGTCGCCGTTGCCGTTGACGTCGGCCGGCATCGGCATCACCCGCATGACCAGCTGGCGGTCGTTCGGAAGCTGTAGCGGTGGGGTGTCGGAGACGTCGGCCCCGGCGTCTGCGCTTGAAATCTCGGGCATATTGCTCTACCTCGATCGTGCGACGTGCGATTCTTCCATCAAAGCCTTGTCCAGCCAGCGCGACCGATCCTCGATGCGACCTGCCTCCCTCTCGATGCCGACTCCGGCCCCCACTGCCGACGGCCGCGAGGCGCCTGCGAAGTCCGACTGGAAGACGCTGAGGAAGCTCGTCCCCTACGTCTGGGCCTGGAAGGGGCGGGTGCTGATCGCGCTGGCCTGCCTGGTCGCCGCCAAGCTCGCCAACGTCGGCGTGCCGCTGGTCCTGAAGAACCTCGTCGACGCGCTCGCGCTCAAGCCCGGCGATCCGCGCGCGGTGCTTGTCGTGCCGGTCGCGATCCTGGTCGGCTACGGCGCCCTTCGTGTCTCGATCACGCTCTTCACCGAACTGCGCGAGTTCCTGTTCTATCCGGTGGCGGCACGGATCGCGCGCAGGGTCTCGCTCGAGGCCTTCGAGCATCTGCTGGCGCTCAGCCTTCGCTTTCACCTCGAGCGCCAGACCGGCGGCGTATCGCGCGACATCGATCGCGGCTCGCGCTCGATCCAGTCGCTGCTGAACTACACGATCTACAACATCTTGCCGACGCTCGTCGAGATCACGATGGTCATCGTGCTGCTCTCGGCGAAGTTCGACGGCTGGTTCGCAGCCATCACCTTCACTGCCTTGGTCGTCTACATCGGCTTTACGGTGACGGTCACCGAATGGCGCACGGCGTTCCGGCGAGCCATGAACGAGCAGGACTCGAAGGCCAACACCAAGGCGCTCGACGCTCTGCTCAACTACGAGACGGTCAAGTACTTCTCGAACGAGGCGTTCGAGCAGGGCCGCTACGACGAAAACCTGCACCGCCTCGAGAAGGTCTCGATCAAGTCGCAGAAGTCGCTGTCGGTGCTCAACCTCGGCCAGAGTCTGATCATCGCCACGGCGGTCACGCTGCTCGTCTGGCGCGCCACTGTCGGCGTCGTCGCCGGCACGATGACGCTCGGCGATCTGGTGCTCGTCAACGCGCTGATGATCCAGCTCTACATCCCGCTCAACTTCCTCGGCGTGATCTATCGCGAGATCAAGCAGTCGATGATCGACATGGAGAAGATGTTCGCGCTGCTGGGGCAGAACAAGGAGATCGCCGATGCCCCGGACGCGGTGCCGCTGATCGCACGCGGTGGCTCGGTACGATTCGAGAACGTGCGCTTCGGCTACGACGCCGACCGCGAGATTCTTCACGGCGTGAGCTTCGAGATCCCGGCCGGAAAGACGGTTGCGGTGGTCGGCCCGTCGGGCTCCGGCAAGAGCACGCTGGCTCGGCTGATGTTCCGCTTCTACGACGTCCAGGCAGGCAGCGTCTCGATCGACGGCCAGGATATCCGCAGCGTGACGCAGAAGAGCCTGCGCGAATCGATCGGCATCGTGCCGCAGGACACCGTGCTCTTCAACGACACGGTCGAATACAACATCGCGTATGGCCGCACTTCCGCGAGTCGCGTCGAAGTCGAGGGGGCAGCGCGGTCGGCCCACATCCACGCTTTCATCGCCTCGACGCCGAAGGGCTACGACACGATGGTCGGCGAGCGCGGCCTCAAGCTTTCCGGCGGAGAGAAGCAGCGCGTCGCGATTGCGAGGACGCTGCTCAAGAACCCGCCGATCATGATCTTCGACGAGGCCACGTCGGCGCTCGACTCGGCCAACGAGCGCGCCATCCAGGCGGAGCTGCAAGGTGTGGCGAAGAACCGCACGGCGCTCGTCATCGCCCATCGGCTGTCGACGGTCGTCGACGCGCACCAGATCCTGGTGATGGAGGTCGGCAGGATCGTCGAGCGCGGCAGCCATGCCGAGCTGGTCGCCCGCGACGGGCGGTACGCGCAGATGTGGCAGCTGCAGCAGAGCAGCGCCGAGGCCACTGCGAACTGAGCCAAGGCACTTCGCCGTGGCACGAAGGTTGCACCGGGTCTCGGGCATACCCTCGTTTCACGGGCAAATACGCGTGACCCGTCGGCGACGGTCCCTAGAATTTCGTTACCTTCCCGGCGCTGCGATCCCCCGCGTCGGTCAACCTGCAGGAGTTCCACATGAAGAAGTCGTTTCTGGCCCGTGCCACCGTCGTGGCCGCCGCACTGGCGGTCGCCGGCGCCGCACACGCCGAAGACACGCTGAAGAAGATCAAAGACAGCGGTGCAATCACCGAGGGTGTTCGTGAATCCTCGGGCGCGCTGGCATTCACCCTCGGCGACGGCAAGTACGCGGGCTTTCACTACGACGTCTGCGCGAAGATCATCGCCGACATCCAGAAGCAGCTCGGCATGGCCAAGATCGATGTCAAGTACCAGCCGGTGACATCGCAGAACCGCATCCCGCTCGTGCAGAACGGCACCGTCGATCTCGAGTGCGGCTCGACCACCAACAATGCCACGCGTCTGAAAGACGTGGCATTCGCGCCGACCCTCTACGTCGAGGAAGTGCGCATCGCCGTCAAGGCCAACGGCGGCATCACCGGCATCGCCGGCCTCAATGGCAAGACCGTGGCGACGACGACCGGAACCACGTCGGTTCAACTGCTGCGCAAGAACAAGCGCGCCACTGGCATGGACTTCAAGGAGCTCAACGGCAAGGACCACTCCGACAGCTTCCTGCTGCTCGAGTCGGGCCGCGCCGACGCCTTCGTCATGGACGGCCAGATCCTCGCCGGCCTGATCTCGAAGGCGAAGAACCCGGCCGATTTGAAGATCGTCGGCGAGCCGCTCAGCGTCGAGCCGATCGGCATCATGTATCGCAAGGACGACCCGGCGTTCAAGAAGGCCGTCGACGACAGCGTGCGCGCCTTGGCCAAGAGCGGTGAGGTCGCCAAGCTGTACGACAAGTGGTTCATGCAGCCGATCCCGCCCTCGAACACGAAGGTCGGTCTGGCCGCGAGCGACGCGACCAAGGCGGCGTGGGCCAACCCGACCGACAAGCCGCTCGAGGACTATCCGCAGCCGTGACCCTGGCGCCCGGGGGCGCCTGAGGTAAGCCCTAGCGCCGGCCGGCGCGAAGTTTGCTTACAGTGGCTGAGCGCGGCGCGGAGCGAATTCGCGTCGCGCTTTTTCATGATCGGCCGCGTCAAAGCCGGCCGCCACTGGGGCGAACTTGAACATCGGTGACTGGGACTTCTTCCTGCGGGACACCGGCGGTGGCGAAACCTATCTGCACTGGATGATGACCGCGTGGGGCTGGACGCTCTCCGTCGCCGCCCTGTCGCTCATCGTCGCCTTGCTGGTCGGCTCGCTGATGGGCATCCTGCGCACCGCGCCGAACAAGTGGCTCGTCTTCCTCGGCAACGCCTGGACCGAGCTCTTCCGCAACGTCCCGTTGCTGGTGCAAATATTCCTCTGGTACCACGTCATCCCGTCGATCTTCCTGTCGCTGCGGGCTCTTCCGAGCTTCGTGCTGGTGGTCTTCGCGATCGGCTTTTTCACCTCGTCGCGGATCTCCGAGCAAGTCAAGGCGGGCATCCAGTCGCTGCCCAAGGGTCAGCGCTACGCGGGCCTCGCCGTTGGGCTGACGCTGCCGCAGACCTACCGCTATGTGCTGCTGCCGATGGCCTACCGGATCATCATCCCGCCGCTCACCAGCGAGTCGATGAACATCATCAAGAACACCTCGGTGGCGTTCGCCGTGAGCATCGCCGAGCTGACGATGTTCGCGATGCAGGCTGGTGAGGAAACCTCGCGCAACATCGAGATCTACGTCGCCGTCTCCGCGCTCTACTTCGTCTCTGCGTTCGCCGTGAACCGCGTCGCCCACTTCATCGAGGTCCGCGTCCAGGTGCCCGGAATGATCGGGGCCAAGTGATGAATCTCGACTTCGGGTTCTTCAACTGGCAGCTCGTCCACAGCTTCATCCTCAAGGGGCTCCTGTTCTCGATCGAGCTCACGATCGTGGCGATGATCGGCGGCATCGCGCTCGGCACCGTGCTGGCGTTGATGCGACTGTCCGGGAAGCGGTGGCTGGTGACGCCGGCGGCGGCCTATGTCAACACGCTGCGCTCGATCCCGCTCGTGATGGTGATCCTCTGGTTCTTCCTGCTCATCCCGGGCTCGTTCTACCAGGCGATCCCGGGCGGCCTCGGCACCAAATACCGCTCCGAGATCGCGGCGCTCATCACCTTCACCGTCTTCGAGGCGGCTTACTACTCCGAGATCATGCGCGCCGGCATCCAGTCGGTGGCCAAGGGGCAGGTCTATGCCGGCTACGCCGTCGGCATGACTTACGCGCAGTGCATGAAGCTGATCGTGCTGCCGCAGGCCTTTCGCAATATGCTGCCGGTTCTGCTGACGCAGACGATCATCCTGTTCCAGGACACGTCGCTGGTCTACGCCATCGGCGCCTACGACCTGCTTAAAGGCTTCGAGGTTGCGGGCAAGAACTTCAACCGCCCGGTCGAGACCTATCTCGTCGCCGCCGTCGTCTACTTCATCATCTGTTTCAGCCTGTCGATGACGGTGCGGCAGTTGCAGAAGAAGATCGCCATCATCCGCTGACCGACATCACGCGAGACTTACGCAAGAGCGCCAAATGATCGACATCAAGAACGACTCCAAGTGGTACGGCAGCTTCCAGGTGCTGACGGACAACACCAC
>JAYTYH010000182.1:0-5928 GCA_043742485.1 Rhizobacter sp. | reverse complement strand
ATCCGAAGCGCTCGCTGTCGTCGACGCTGCCGTTCTCGACCGCGTCGCGCGAGAAGCTAAGCCCGATCGCGTCGGAGGCGGCCGCATCGACGGCATCGGCGCTGTAGGGGTTGACGGCCGGCGCAGTGCCGTCGGCGCCGCGCACGCCGGAAGGCGCCGCGGCCCAGTAGCCGGCACGGCGGAGGTCACGGGCGATGAGGTCGGCGGCGCTGCGCAAGTCCTGCATCAGGCGGGCCTCGGTCTGCAGCTGCCGGTTCTCGCGCAGGTTGGCGCTGACGACGCTGGTGGCCGCGGCGGCGACGATTAGGCCGACGGCGCTGCCGACGAGCAGTTCGACCAGCGACAGGCCGCGCTGGTGGTGATGACCGCGATGGCGGCGATGGTCCATCACCGGCCCCAGCATTTGCGGTTGGCGTCGTCGCCGTTGCTGGTCGCGTCGTCGCGGCCGGAGGCGTAGACGAGGCGGGCACCGACCGAGGACAGGCGCAGGAAGCGGCAGTGGGTGTCGCGTGCCTGCCGGGCCGAGGCGCTCGCCAGGAGGTCGTAGCCGTCTTCGCTGGTCGAGACCACGGCGACCGCGTAATAGCCGGCAGCCGAGGTCGACGGCATGCCGGTCTCGGCCAGGCTCCCGTAGCTGCGGTGATCGGCGCGGTAGCGCTCCTGGGCCAGCTGCGCCTGCATCAGGGTCACCAGGGCGTCGGTGCGGCGTGCCCGCATCACGTGGCCTTCGAGGCGAGGGTAGGCGATGCTCGAGAGCACGCCGGCGATGCCGACCGCGATCAGGGTCTCTATCAGCGTGAAGCCGTGGGCGCGGCGGTAGGTGGCGTGGGCAGATGCGTTCATTGGCAGCTCCGGGCAGATGGCTTGGAAGAGAGGTGGGGCGGGAAGGCCGGAAGGAATCAGCACGCGCGCCAGGCCGGCATCGCCGCACTTGGCGAGCACGAGCGCACGCGGCCCATGACGTTGACGACGTGGTGCACGGCACGGCCGCGGCCATCGAAGAGACGCAGCGTGCCGGTCGGCGTGCTCGTGCCGTGCAGCGGATCGAAGACGATCGAGCCCACGTTCGCCACGACGCCGATGCGCTCGGCCGCCGGCAGCACGACCGTTCGGATCTCGACGGCGCCGCCCGTGCACACGGCCGCGCCGCCGACGTCGCAGCTGCAGTGCGCGGCGGCGCCGGTGTGCACGACCCAGCAGCTCAGCGCTGCGGTGGCTTGGAAGCTGAGACGCAGCGGCCGGTTGCGGGCGGCCGCTTCACTGCGCGCGAACTGAACGTCGGCGGCGAGGCGGGTCGCGGCGCCTTCGAGGCGGCGGGCGTCGATGTAGGCGGCGAAGCTCGGCGCGACCGTCGCGGCGACGATGGCGACGACCGCGAGAACGATCGCCGCCTCGATCAGCGTCAGGCCGCGCCGGCCACGCCGGCCACAGGTGCCAAGGAGGTTCGATTGCTTCGTGTCCATACGAAGCAATGTAGAAATTCGTGAAGTCCTGCGCGATCCCGCGCGCTGGGGAAACGCGGGGGAGTGAGGGGGAGATCGGCGGGTTCGCCCGTCCGGGGGAGGGCCGCTAAAGCCGACTCAGATGTCCCGGATCAGCTGCCTGAATTCGTCGACGTCCTCGAAGCTCCGATACACCGAGGCGAAGCGCACGTAGGCCACCTTGTCGATGCGCTTGAGCTCGCGCATGACGTGCTCGCCGACCTTGGCCGAGAGCACTTCCTTGGCGCCGCTGTTGAGGAGCTTGTCCTGGATCCGTTCGAGCGCCGCGTCGATCTGCTCGACGCTGACCGGGCGCTTCCTCAGCGCCAGCGTCATCGAGGCGCGTACCTTGGTCGGATCGAACTCGGCGCGGGTGCCGTCTTTCTTGACCACCGAGGGCAGAGCGATCTCCGGGCGTTCGTAGGTCGTGAAACGTTTGTCGCAGCTCTGGCAGCGCCGCCGCCGGCGAACGACATCGCCCTCGTCGGAATCGCGCGTCTCGACGACCTGGGTATCTTCATGGCTGCAGAACGGGCAGCGCATCAGGGCCTAGCGGTAGACAGGGAAGTCCTTCGTCAAAGTGGCGACCTTCGCCTTCACGGCGGCGATGTTGGCCTCGTCGTGCGGCCTGTCCAGTACGTCGGCGATCAGGTGCGCGGTCTGGCGGGCCTGTTCTTCGCCGAAGCCGCGCGTCGTCATGGCCGGCGTGCCGAGCCGGATGCCGCTCGTCACCATCGGCTTTTGCGGGTCGTTCGGAATGCCGTTCTTGTTGCACGTCATGTGCGCCGACTGCAGCAGCAGCTCGGCTTCCTTGCCGGTCAGGTTCTTCGGCCGCAGATCGACCAGCATGACGTGGCTCTCGGTGCGGCCGCTGACGATGCGCAGGCCGCGCTCGATCAGCGTTTCGGCGAGCACGACGGCGTTTTTCACGACCCGCTGCTGATACGTCTTGAACTCCGGCGCCAGCGCTTCTTTGAAGGCGACCGCCTTGGCAGCGATCACATGCATCAGCGGTCCGCCCTGGATGCCCGGAAAGATGGCGCTGTTGATCTTCTTCGCGATGCCTTCGTCATTGGTGATGACGATGCCGCCGCGTGGGCCGCGCAGGCCCTTGTGCGTGGTCGAGGTGACGACGTCGGCGTGCGGCACCGGGTTCGGGTAGACGCCGGCGGCGATGAGGCCGGCGTAGTGCGCCATGTCGACCATGAAGACGGCTCCGATGGCCTTGGCTACCTTGGCGAAACGTTCGAAGTCGATGCGCAGGCTGTAGGCCGAGGCACCGGCGATGATCAGCTTGGGCTTGTGCTCGTGGGCGAGGCGCTCCATCGCGTCGTAGTCGATCGATTCGGCCTGCGTCAGGCCGTAACTCACCACCTTGAACCACTTGCCGCTCATGTTGAGCGGCATGCCGTGGGTGAGGTGGCCGCCTTCGGCCAGGCTCATGCCCATGATCGTGTCGCCCGGCTGCAGCAGGCCGAAGAAAACGGCTTGGTTGGCCTGCGAGCCGGAGTTGGCCTGGACATTGGCGAAGCCGGCGCCGAACAACTGCTTGCAGCGGTCGATGGCCAGCTGCTCGGCCATGTCGACGAACTCGCAGCCGCCGTAGTAGCGCTTGCCCGGATAGCCCTCGGCGTACTTGTTGGTGAGCTGGCTGCCCTGCGTGGCCATCACGGCGGGCGAGGCATAATTTTCCGAGGCGATGAGCTCGATGTGCTCTTCCTGGCGCCGGTTCTCACGCTCGACGATGGCGGCGATTTCGGGGTCGACGTTGGCAAGGGTCGTCTGGGTGCGATCGAACATGGTGAAGAGGCATCCTTGGCTGCGCGGCAAGGCGCCGATCGTAGCTGCTGGGTCTGTCACAGCGTGCGACGGCCGGGCCGCCATCGCGCCGACGTGGCCTTCTGGCCGGCCGCGGCCGCTCAGGGCGCCAGCGCGATCTTGTCGGGCAGCGTTGCCGGCTCGACGGCGGGGCGCGCCGGCGCTTCCGCGGCAGCGGGCGGGGCCGCGTCGTCGACCGGCTTGGCCTGGGCCGACGGTGTCACGCGGGCGACCATCCTGACCTTGCCGCCGCTTGCGATCAACCGCAGCAAGCCTTGCTCGGCGAGCACCTTGGTCGTGTAGCCACCGTCCTCACCCGTGTTGCCGGCGCCGACGTAGAAACGCAGGCCGGCCTCGAGGCCGCCGGCCCGGGCGATGCATTCCTTTAGCACCTGTACGCCGACGCGCAGATTCGTGACCGGGTCGAACGCCGCGTGGCTGCCGCCGAAGGCCTCGTACTTGTCGTCGTGCACTTTCGTCATGACCTGCATCAGGCCTTGGGCACCGACAGCGCTCTGCGCGAACGGGTTGAAGCTTGACTCGACCGCCATCACTGCCAGGATCAGCATCGGGTCGAGATTGACGAGCGCGCCGACGGTCCAGGCCTCCTGCACGAGGCGGCTGACCGGCTCGGGAGCGACGTGGTAGCGCCGAGCCAGGAAAAGGGCGACGGCGGCCTGGGTGTGGCTCAGGTCGCGCGGGTCGGACGCCGTGGCGCGGGAAATGGCGTCGGGCTCGCCGAGGTCGGGCTCGGCGGAAGCGGCGGGCGCTTGGGCGTCGTGCCTGGCTTGCAGCCAATGAAGAGTCTGCGACTCGATGCCCTGGCGCAGGTCGGAGCGGCCGGCAGTGAACAGCGCGGTGCCGACGATGAGCAGGCCGACCAGCGCCAGCGAGTTGTGGCCGACCTCGAGCAAGCCGTGACCGACGTCGCGCAGGAACACCGCGCCCGACGCCGCCACGGCCCCGCGCCACGACCTGCCTTTCGAGAGAACGAGCAGGCTAGCCTGCGTCAGTCTTGTCATGTCGAACCTCATCGGAATGCTGGGCACGTCGCGGACCCGAGGGATCGCGCGATGGCCAAGCCGATAATTAAAACCGGCCGGTCCGGGGGTCGCGGCGCCATCACAGGGCTGCTGGACTCCCGGAGGGCGCGATTCTAGGAAGCCGTTTAATGCGTGGTCAACACTACTTCCTGCGCTCTATATAACCAATGAGTATCAAATATCGAGATCTGCGTGAGTTTGTCGACGCCTTGGAAGCGGAGGGAGACCTGCGACGGGTCGCCGAGCCCGTGTCGGCGCGCCTCGAGATGACTGCGGTCTGCGATGCCGTCCTCCGCGTCGGTGGCCCCGCCCTTCTGTTCGAACGGCCGGCCGGTTACAAAATACCTGTCCTCGCGAACCTGTTCGGAACGACGCGACGGGTGGCGCTGGCGATGGGCGCCAGCGCCCCGGCGGCTCTGCGCGACATCGGCGTTCTGCTCGCCAACCTCAAGGAGCCGGAGCCACCAAAAGGTGTTCGCGACGCCGGGCGACTGTTGCAGATGGCCAAGACGGTGTGGACGATGCGGCCCGTCGTGGCGTCGCGACCGGTATGTCGTGAAGTCCTGATCGACGGTGCCGACGTCGATCTCGGTCTGCTGCCCGTGCAGTTCTGCTGGCCCGAGGACGCCGGTCCGCTTATTACCTGGGGGCTGGTGATCACGCGCGGCCCGCAGGGTTTGCCGACGTCGCGAAAGCGCCAGAACCTCGGCATCTACCGGCAGCAGGTGATCGGCCCGAGGCAGGTCGTCATGCGCTGGCTGGCCCATCGCGGCGGCGCGCTCGACTTCGCCGAGTTCGCTGCGGCCCGGCCAAGCCAGCCGTTTCCGATGGCGGTGGCACTCGGCGCCGACCCGGCGACGCTGCTCGGCGCCGTCACGCCGGTGCCCGACACGCTCTCCGAGTACCAGTTCGCCGGCCTGCTGCGCGGCAGCCGCACGGAGGTGTGCGACTGCTCGGTCGGCGACGAAGGCGAGATGCTCCAGGCCCCCGCCACGGCCGAGTTCGTGCTCGAGGGCCACATCCCGACCGCGACGCCCGGCTTCACCGGCACCAGCGCGGCCGGCGTGCCGATCAAGGACATCGGCGGTTATCTGTATGCGCTCGAGGGGCCGTTCGGCGACCACACCGGCTACTACAACGAGCAGGACTGGTTTCCGGTGTTCGAGATCTCGCGCATGACGCACCGGCGCGACCCGATCTATCACTCCACCTATACCGGCAAGCCGCCCGACGAACCAGCGATGCTCGGCGTGGCGCTCAACGAGGTCTTCGTGCCGATCCTGCAAAAGCAGTTTCCGGAGATCACCGACTTCTATCTGCCGCCCGAGGGTTGCAGCTACCGGCTCGCGATCGTGAGCATCAAGAAGCGTTATCCGGGCCACGCCAAGCGCGTGATGTTCGGCGTCTGGAGCTTCCTGCGGCAGTTCATGTATACCAAGTTCATCGTCGTCACCGACGACGACGTCGACATCCGCGACTGGCACGACGTCGTCTGGGCGATCACGACGCGGATGGACCCGGTGCGCGACACCGTGCTGGTTGACCGCACGCCGATCGACTACCTCGACTTTGCCTCGCCGGTGTCG
>JAYTYH010000181.1:0-10016 GCA_043742485.1 Rhizobacter sp. | reverse complement strand
CACGCGAATCTAAACATCATCGCCAAGTTCTCTCCGCGGAATGGCGGCGTCCGCCTGCAGATGCCGCTGCCACGTCAGCCGGTCAATGTTCGAAACTTATCCTCCAGAATGCCTGCAATGCGCCAGCCGCCCGGCACGCTTCTGACCCTAGGATGTATCGATGAACCTGCGGCATCTGCGCTACTTCGTGATCCTTGCTCGTGAAGGGCACTTCGGCCGTGCGGCGCGAGCCTCGAACGTGACGCAACCGACGCTGTCGGCGGCCATCCGACAGCTCGAGACCGAGTTCGGCGCACCCCTCGTGTACCGCTCGCGGCAAAGCTTCGAACGCCTGACGCAGGAGGGTTTGAAGGTACTGGCCTGGGCGCAGGAAACCTTGGCCGGCCAGTCGGCGTTGGAAGACGCGCTGGCCGAGCACAAGGGCGAGCTGAGCGGCCAGCTGCGGCTCGGCGTCATCCCGACCGCAGAGCCGCTCATTGCTCTCGTCTCCGCCGCCGTGCTCGACCGCTATCCAGGCATGACGATCACGGCCCTGTCGCATACTCACGCCGACATTGAGCGCGGCTTGGCCGAGCACACGTTCGAAGCCGGCATCTCCTATCTCGAATCGATCACCCTGGCCGACTTGCAATCCATCCCGCTCTACGCTGAGCGCTACGTGGTCGTCGGCGCCGGCAAGTTGTTGCGTCGCCACCGCAATGGCATCTCGTGGCGCGACGCGGCGGAGCTGCCGCTGTGCCTACTGAGCCAGGACATGACGAACCGCAAGCTCGTCAATGGTCTTTTCGCCGCTGCCGGCACGCTGCCGACGCAGGTGGTCGAGAGCAACACGCTGGTCGGCGTGCTGAGCCATGTCTTGTCACAGCGCTGGTGCTCGGTCCTGCCCGATGCCATGCTGCCCTTCATCGAGGGTGCGCGCGGCCTGATGGCGCTCGCCTTGCACACGCCGGAGGTCTCCTACCGCGTCGGCTTGATCTACCCGCAGCGCACGCCGCTGCCGCCTCTGACGCGCGCACTGACGGAGATCGCCCGCAGCCTGCGCTTCGAGAAAGGCTGACGCCGCTGTGGCGAGCTGATAGGAAACCTTGATCAGGCCGCGACTATTTCTGATTTGAAGCGGGGCGCGTTCGCTCCCAGTATCGATCCATTGATATCGGGATTGATACGAAATGAACGCGTCTCTTCGACTCACACGCAAGCAACTGCTCATCGACGGCAACTGGGCGGACTCATCGTCCGGCCGCGTCTTCGCAACGCTGAATCCGGCCACCGAAGAGGTCATCGCCGAAGTCTGCGAGGCCGATGCCAAAGATGTCGACCTAGCGGTGCGCGCAGCGCATGTGGCGTTGACGCGCGGCCCGTGGTCGCGAATGACCGGCGCCGAGCGCGGCCGCATCCTCGAGCGTCTGGCGGCGCTGCTCGAGGCCCATGCCGACGAAGTCGTGCTGCTCGAAAGCCTCGATGCGGGTAAGCCGCTGGCCGCGACGCGCCGCCAAGACCTCGTCGCCGCGGTAGATTGCCTGCGCTACTACGCGGGCTGGGCCGACAAGCTCGCCGGCGAAGTGATCCCGACGCGCGGCGACGCCCTCACTTTTGTGCGGCGCGTTCCCGTCGGCGTCGTCGCGGCAATCGTTCCCTGGAACTTTCCGCTGATGAACGCGGTGTGGAAAGTGGCGCCGGCGCTCGCCTGTGGCTGCACCGTGGTCCTCAAGCCCGCCGAGCTCACGCCGATGTCGGCGCTGCGCCTCGGCGAGTTGGCGCTCGAAGCGGGCGTGCCGCCCGGCGTGCTCAACGTCGTTCCGGGCTTCGGCGCGTCGGCCGGCCAGGCGCTCGTCGAGCATCCGCTCGTCGACAAAATCTCCTTCACGGGGTCGCCGGCGGTCGGCAAGAGGATCATGGCGACGGCGGCACAGCACTGCAAGCGCGTCACGCTCGAGCTCGGCGGCAAGTCGCCCAACCTGATCTTTGCCGACGCCGATCTTGACGCTGCGGTTCGCGCCTCGGCTTCGGGCATCTTCTTCAACGCAGGCCAGGTCTGCTCGGCGGGCTCGCGGATCCTCGTACAGCGCCCGCGCTACGCGGAGTTCGTCGACGCGATGGCGCGGCGGGCGCGCTCGATCACGGTTGGCGATCCGCTTTCGCCCGAAACGACGATGGGGCCGCTCATTTCGCAGCTGCAGCAAGATCGCGTGCTTGGCCACATCGAGAACGGTCGCGGCGAAGGTGCCACGCTCGTCTGCGGCGGATCGCGCATTGAGCGGCCCGGGTTCTTCGTCGAGCCGACCGTGTTCGCCGATGTCCACAACGACATGCGCCTGGCGCGCGAGGAGATCTTCGGCCCGGTCGCCGCCATCATTCCGTTTGACGATGACGAAGAAGGCGTCGCCCTCGCCAACGACAACGCCTACAGTCTGGCCGCGGCGGTGTGGACGAAAGACATCGGCCGCGGCCATCGCGTGTCGCAGGAGTTGCGTGCCGGAACCGTGTGGGTCAACACCTACGGCCACACCGATACGAGGCTGCCGTGGGGCGGCTGTGGCGGCGATTCCGGCGTGGGGCGCGACCTCGGCCGTTCCGCTCTCGACAACTACACCGAGTCGCGGACCGTCTGGATAAAGATCTCCTGACTCGGCCTCATCCCTTTTCACGCTGCCAGCCGTCAACGCTCGGCTTCGTCGCCGCCGCCTTCATATTCCGAAGTCGCACACCGGTACCGTCCCAACATGACTGATAAAGCACATTACCAGTCTCGCTAGGCACCACGCCGGAATCGCGTGAAGATCAGCTACGAGTTTGAGCTAGCGCCCGAGCCTGTAATCCGTGTCAAGAGGCGGACCCCGGTCTGATTTGGTTCGCCTGGCTTGAGATGAATGGGGTTCGACTGTCCCTGTCGCCGTTTGGCTCGTCATGCTCCCCGTCAACGGGCATCTGGCTGCTCTCTAAGAAGGTCTGAACAACGTGCGAACACGAGCGCGTTTGGGCGTCCAAGTTGCGGCGAGCCGCGGAACGCGGGCTGTTTGGCGCGGACCGGGCAGGTCTCGCACCGTTTCACGCGCCTCAGGCTGTTAGCGGGCGGACTGCTGCCACCATCGTCATCAACGGTCCTCGGGCCATCCACGGGTTCGACAGCGCGAACAGCGTAAGTGCAGCCCCATCAGCCACCGCATCTTCGAATGCCGCTCGTCAGTCTTCGCACCCGGCCGAACACCGCGGCGCTCCCCCTCAAGGTCTGCGACGGTCAGCGAAGATCGGCAGCGTCGGCGCCCGGTCCGGGCGGCTCGGCGCGTCGGCGCGCAACTTGGCGAGGAGCTTCTGCTTCTGGGCATCTTGCGCATGCGACTTCGCCGTCTCTCGAGGTGGCGGCCGGCTCGGGCGCAGGTCGGTACCGCCAGCGCTCGCGATCGACGCCGCTGCCAACAATGCCAATCCTGCGAGCCAAGCGGTTCTGACCGTCACGAGGCCTTATCGGCAGCGCCGCGTCGAGCTGAAGCCACTCCGGAAAACCGCCCGACACGATGCCTCAGTCGTTGGTCATCACCAGCTTGCCGCGCACGCTGCGGCTGGCCATCAGGGCGTAGGCGGCGGGAAGTTCGCGCATCGGCAGGCGGCGATCGATGACCGGCTTGACGCGGCCCTCGCCGTACCACTGCGCCAGCTCGGCCAAAGCCTTGGCATGCGCCTTTGGTTCGCGGCGGGCGAAGTCGCCCCAGAACACACCGACGATCGATGCGCCTTTGAGCAGCGCCAGATTGAAGGGCAGGGCCGGGATGCCGCCTTGCGCGAAGCCGACGACGAGGTAGCGGCCGCGCCAGGCGATCGAGCGGAACACCGGCTCGGCCATGTCGCCTCCGACCGGGTCGTAGACAACGTCGGGACCTTTGCCGCCGGTGAGCTTCTTCAACTCGTCGCGGATGTTGGCGGTGCCGTAGTTGATGGTCTCGTCGGCGCCGATCGAGCGGCACAGCGCGCACTTCTCGGCGCTCGACGCCGCCGCGATGACGCGGGCACCGATCACCTTGCCGATCTGGATCGCGGCGGTGCCGACGCCGCCGGCGGCGCCGAGCACGAGCAGCGTCTCGCCCGCCCGGAGCTGGGCACGGTCGACAAGCGCATGGTGGCTGGTGCCGTAGGTGAGCACGAAGGCCGCCGCATCGTCGAAGTCGAAGCCCGGCGGCAGCGGCATCACCAGTGCCGCCGACGCGATCGCATGGGTGCCGAAGCCGCCGGTACCACCGAATGCCGCGACGGCGTCGCCGGTCTTCACTTGCGTCACGCCGTCGCCCACGGCCTCGACGACACCGGCGTATTCGGAGCCCGGCACGAAAGGCAGAGGCGGTTTCATCTGGTACTTGTTCTGGACGATCAGCAAGTCCGGGAAGTTGAGACTGGCGGCGCGGATTGCGACGCGGACCTCACCGGCCCTGGGCTCGGGCGTGGGCAGTTCTTTCCATTGCAGCGCCTCGACGCCGATCGGGTTTTCGCAGAGCCATGCATGCATGAGTTCGGGCCTCGTAGGTGAGCAATGCTGGCTTGAGCCGAGCGCGGTGGATGATACGCAGCGGCTGCGCGGGACACGATGCGCACAGAGCGACTCCTACAATCCGTCTATGCGCATCCTCATCGCCAACGACGACGGTTATCTTGCGCCCGGCTTGGCCGCGCTGGTAAAGGCTTGCGAAGGATTGGGCGAGCTCGACATCGTGGCTCCGGAACAGAACGCCAGTGGCACGTCGAACTCCTTGACGCTCAATCGCGGCCTGTCCGTCTACACCGCGGCCAACGGCCACCGCTACATCAACGGCACGCCTTCGGACTGCGTCCACCTCGCGCTTTCCGGTCTGCTCGAACACCGGCCCGACCTCGTCGTCTCCGGCATCAACCAAGGCGCCAACATGGGCGACGACACGCTGTATTCCGGCACCGTCGCGGCGGCGATGGAGGGCTTTCTGTTCGGCATCCCGGCGATCGCCTTCTCGCAAGTGGAGAAGGGCTGGAAGGACCTCGATGCCGCTGGGCGCGTCGCGCGGAGCGTCATCGAGCAGGTGCTCAGGCACCCGCCCGAAGCGGCCCACTATCTGTTGAACGTCAACATTCCGAATCGCCCCGATGCCGACCTGCGACCGTTGCGCACAACACGGCTCGGGCGTCGCCATTCGAGCGAGCCGGTCATCCGCCAGCTCAGCCCACGCGGCGAAACGCTCTGGTGGATCGGCCCGGCTGGCGACGCGCGCGAGGCCGGCCCGGGCACCGACTTTCACGCCACCGCCGAGGGCGATGTCTCGGTCACGCCGCTGCACGTCGACCTCACCGATCACGCGACGCTGCCGCAGTGGCGCCGCTGGACCGACGCCGCACGCGGATGACGACCGGCGAGCGACCGGCGCGAAAGTTTCCGCTGATCCTCGATCGGATCCCCGGTGGCGCAAGGGCGTCGCCAGTGCCCGCGGCAAAGGGCAGCGGCCCCGACCCGCGTACGCTGCTCCGACCGCAGCGCCACGCTGCCGCCGCCCACGCCGATGCCAGCCGACGTCCGGTCGCGGCAGGTCTGGGCCTCGACTCGGCAGATGTGCGTCGCCGCATGACCGAGCGCCTGCGCGGCGGCGGCGTCAATCACGAGGCCGTGCTCGATGCCTTCAACGTGGTGCCGCGTCACCTCTTCGTCGATGCCGCCCTTGCCACGCAAGCCTACGAAGACACCAGCCTGCCCATCGGCCACGGCCAGACGATCTCCAAGCCTTCAGTGGTCGCCCGGATGATCGAGCTGCTGATGGATGGCGCCAACGCGCGCCGAACGCGAAGCCTCGGCGCCGTGCTCGAGATCGGTACTGGCTGCGGCTATCAGGCGGCGCTGCTCGCTGAACTTGCACTGCGTGTCGTTTCCGTCGAGCGCCTGAAGTCGCTGCACGACAAGGCCCGTGAGCTGCTCGGGCCGATGCGCTCGAACCGGCTTCGCCTGGTTTTCGGCGACGGCATGCTCGGTCACGCGCCGGGTGCGCCCTACGACAGCATCATCGCCGCCGCCGGTGGCGACGAGCTGCCCGCGGCCTGGCTCGAACAGCTCGCGATCGGCGGGCGGATCGTCTCGCCGGTACAGCAGGCGCTGGGCCGGCAGGCGCTCGTCGTCGTTGACCGCAACGAAAACGGCTTTGCCCGCAGCGTCCACGAAGGGGTCAGGTTCGTTCCCTTAAAATCAGGCGTTTGCCGATGACGAAGATCGAAGTTTTTCCATGTCACTGAACCCCGTCGTCGCGATGCGCTCCTTGCATCGCTTAGCCCGCGCCGCCACAGCCTTGGCCGCCGCCACTGTCATCGCCGGCTGTGCCTCAGCACCCAATCGCGCGCCGGTGGAAGAACGTTCGGCCACGCCGCGTGCCACGCTCGCCGCGGCCAGCCCGGTGGTCGGCGAGGCGTCGAACGAGACGCCGCGATCGGCCGGCCTCGACGCCGCCCCGCGGCCCGGCTACTACATGATCAAGCCCGGCGACACACTGATCCGGATCGGTCTCGACAGCGGTCAGAACTGGAAGGATCTGGTTCGCTGGAACAACCTCGACAACCCCAATCTGATCGAAGTCGGGCAGATGCTCCGGGTCGTGCCGCCCGGCATCGACCCCTCGAGCGCGACAGCGCGACCGGTGGCGTCGACCCGCGTCGAGACACGGCCGCTCGAGCCACGTGCAGGATCGTCGGCTTCGACGCCCAACAGCGGGACCGTGGTCGCCGCCGCGCCGGTGGCGGCGCCGGCTGTCGCGCCCGCAGCCGCAGCCGCCGTTGCCCCCGCACCGACTCCGGCGCGAGAAGGCGACGACGACATCGCCTGGGGCTGGCCGACAAGTGGCGCCGTCACCACGCCGTTCGACGACGCACGCAACAAGGGTCTCGTCTTTCGCGGCAAGGCCGGCGATCCGGTCTTGGCCGCCGCCGATGGCCGCGTCGTCTATGCCGGCTCGGGCTTGCGTGGTTACGGCAACCTCATCATCCTCAAGCACAACGCGACCTACCTGACCGCGTACGCCCACAACCAGACCTTGCTCGTCAAGGACGACCAGACCGTGCGCAAGGGCCAGAAGATCGCGGAGATGGGCTCGTCGGATGCCGACAGTGTGCAGCTCCACTTCGAGATTCGGCGCCAGGGCAAGCCGATCGATCCAGCGCGGCTGCTGCCGGCCCGCTAGAGCGTCAGGCAGGCGCGGTCATGACGTCGATCCTCGCCTTCGACATCGAGACCATCCCGGACGTCGCCGGCCTGCGCGCCATCCGCGGTGCCGACCCGGCGCTGACCGATGCCGAGGTCTATGCGGTCGAGATCGCCGAGCGCAAGGAACGTGGCAAGAGCGACTTCATGCCCCTGCATCTGCAGCGTGTGCTCGTGGTCTCGTGCGTGTACCGAAGCGCCCGCGGCGGCCTGCAGGTGCGCTCTTTCGTCGACTCGGAAGACGGTGGTCGCAGTCGGGAGCGCGAGGTCATCCAGGCCTTCTTCGACCGCATCGAGCAACACAAGCCGCAGCTCGTGAGCTGGAACGGCGGCGGCTTCGATCTGCCTGTGCTGCAACAGCGCGGCCTGCGCCACGGCGTTGTCGCCGGCAAGTACTGGGACATGGGCGACGACGACCGCGAGTACCGCTACAACAGCTACATCAGCCGCTACCACCTGCGTCACATCGACCTCATGGATCTGCTGGCCATGTACCAGCCTCGCGCCAACGCCCCGCTCGACGCCATGGCCCGGCTCTGCGGCTTTCCCGGCAAGCTCGGCATGGACGGCTCGCAGGTCTACCCGGCCTACCTTGAGGGCAAAACCGACGACATCCGGCGCTATTGCGAGACCGACGCCATGAACACCTATTTGCTTTGGTGCCGGTTCGAGAAGATGCGTGGCCGCCTCGACGAGACCGGCTACGCGCGTGAGATCGAGAGTGCGCGTGGCGCCATCGCCGGCCTCGAGGAACCGCACTGGCGCGAATACCTGGCAGCGTGGCCTTTCGAAGCCGACACGGACGCCAACGCCGACCGGCCTGAAGCCGGTTTGGAAACAGTCGAGACTGCACCTGCCGTCGCCGATCGGGGCGTTGACTACATCGAGTCTTCGAGCATTCGCACGTAGTCCTCACGGGTCGCCAGGCGCGGCCCGGTCTTGTGGCAATGGTCGACCATTGCGCCGTTGACGACGCGCTCGTACAGCGCCGAGGTCACACCCAGCGCAGCCAGTCCCGACGGCAACGAGAGCGCGACGGACATCGCCTTGATCGCCGCCGCAATGGTGCCGGCCGCGTCGCCGCCGCTTGCCAGGCCCATTGCACGTGCCATTCGCTCCATGCGCCGCTCCCGCACGATGCTCTCGGCACTTGCATTGAACCTTACGACCGCGGGCAGGAACACGGCGTTGAGCGTGCCGTGATGCAGCCTCGGATCGGCGCCGCCGAGGCTGTGGCTGAGGCTGTGGACGCAGCCGAGGCCTTTCTGGAACGCCATCGCGCCCTGCATGCTGGCGCTCATCATGTTGAAGCGGGCCGGGCGGTCGCTGCCGTCGCGCGTGGCTCTTTCGATGTGATGCCACGCGCGCTCGAGACCGTCGAGGGCGATGCCGTCGGCAGGCGGGTTGACGGCTGGCGCCATGAACGTCTCCATGCAATGTGCAATCGCGTCCATCCCGGTTGCCGCCGTGAGAAACGGTGGCAAGCCGAGCGTGAGATCCGGGTCGCAAATGGCGCTCTTGGGCACCAGCGACCAGCTATGAAAGCCGAGCTTGCGACCGTCGTCGACGATCACGATCGCTCCGCGCGCGACCTCGCTGCCGGTGCCGGCCGTCGTGGGCACTGCGATCAGCGGTGCCACGCGTTCGGTGATCCGGCCGCTGCCGCCTTCGATGGTGGCGTAGCCGGCGAGCGGGCCTTCGTGGGTAGCGGCGATGGCGACGCCCTTGGCGAGGTCGATGCTCGAGCCGCCGCCGATGGCGACGAGGCCATCGCAGCCTTGCGCCACATACATGCGCGCGGCCTCGCGGACGGCGCGCTCGGTCGGGTTTGAAGGCGTTGCGTCGAAGACGGCGTGCGGCCTGTCGCCGAGCACGGCGAGCGCGCGATCGAGCAGCCCGGCGGCACGCACGCCGGCGTCGGTGACGATCAGCGGCCGCGTGATCTTGGTTCGCTCGAGCTCTTGCGGCAGCAGTGCGAGCGCGCCGTGGTCGAACTGGATCTGGGTGATGTAGTTGATGAGTGCCATGCATCAGTCTGGCACGGCGGCTGCGATGGCGCCACGGGGTGGCCTCCGCGAGCGGGCGGCCGGGTCAGGCCGGCACGAAGGCTTCGGCGTGGCGCCCGCCATCGATGAGCGCTCCGAGGCTGCGCGCGCGCTCTTCGATGAGCGTCTGCGTCGCGGTGCAGACGCCCTGCATGTCCTCGGGCCGTGCATAGGTCTCCATCCAGGTCTGCGTGGTCGAGCCGGCATCGGCGCGGGTCAGCCAGCGAGCCTGTAACCCGGGCACTTCCGCTCGCAGTCGATCTTGCATTTCAACCACCGCCGCGCGTGCCAGATCGAGCCGTGATGCCGCGACGCGGTACCAGACGAAGAGCTCACGAGGACGCGGTGAAAGCGTCAGGGTGCCGCCTCTGCTTCGAGCACGACCGGGTAGGGCAGCTCGACCCGGCGCAAGGCTGGGCCGAGGGGCGACGCGAGGTGCAGAGAGCTCGCGTCGAGCGCGCCGAGACGCACCTCGATCAGCGCGCTGGCGCCGCTTGCACCCGGTCGGCGCGCGGCGTTGACGACGATGCCGACCGGCTCGGCAGCTCCGTCGCCGGAAGCGAACACGTCAGCGCCAAGCGCCGGCAACTCGTCGCAATCGAAAAGGAAGGTCCTGCGCTTGGTCGTGCCGCGGTACTGGCTGCGGGCCACGACTTCCTGGCCGGGGTAGCAGCCCTTCTGAAAATCGACACCACCGACGATCTCGAAGTTGATCATTTGCGGCACGAAGCGGTCGACCGTGGCCGCTTCGATGGTGACGATGCCGCTGCGCACGT
>JAYTYH010000180.1:0-3789 GCA_043742485.1 Rhizobacter sp. | reverse complement strand
GACTGGCGCGACGTGCCCGACTGGGCCGGCATCGGCTACCCGATCGTCGAGTGCGGCAGCGACGGCAGCTTTACCGTGACCAAGCCGGCCGGCAGCGGCGGCCTCGTCGTGCCGGCCGTACTCGCCGAGCAGCTGCTCTACGAGATCGGCGACCCGGGCGCCTACCTGCTGCCAGACGTGATCTGCGACTTTCGCGAGGTCGTGATGACGCAGGACGGCACCGATCGCGTTCGCGTCAGCGGCGCCCGCGGCTTCGCGCCGACCGACGACTACAAGGTGTCGGCGACAGCGCAGCAGGGCTTTCGCGCTGCCGGAACGCTGGTGATCGTCGGCATTGACGCCGTCGCCAAGGCCGAGCGCACCGGCGCCGCCATCGTCGAGCGGACGCGGGCGATGCTGAAGCAGGCCGGCTTCGCCGACTACAGCGCCACGCACGTCGAGGTGATCGGCGCCGAGGCCTCGTACGGGCCGCACTCGCGGGCCCGGGGCGCGCGCGAGGTGATGCTGCGCGTCGTCGCCGATCACGCCGACAGGAGAGCGCTGCAGCTGTTCGCGCGCGAGATCGCGCCGGCCGGCACGTCGTGGTCGCCCGGAACCACCAGGCCGGGCGGCGGCCGGCCGAGCGTCGTGCCGCTGGTGCGGCCGCTGTCGTTCATGCTCGCCAAGGGCGCAGTGCCGGTGTCGTTCACGCTCGGCGAGCATCGCCATCCGGTGCCGATCGCCCTGCACGGCGGCAGCTTGCCGGCACCCGCGAAACCCGCCATGCCGGCACCCGCCACCGCCTGGGCCGACGAGCCGCTCGAGCCCGTGCCGTTGATCCGCCTCGCCTGGGCGCGCAGCGGCGACAAGGGCGACCTCTCGAACATCGGCGTCGTCGCCCGCCGCCCGGAATGGCTGCCGCTGCTCTGGGACCGGCTGTCGCCCGAGCGCGTCGCTTCGCACCTGGCACATCTCGTCCGCGGCAAGGTCGAGCGCTTCCATCTGCCTGGCATCGCCGCGATCAACTTTCTGCTTCACGACGCGCTCGACGGCGGCGGCACCGCATCGCCCCGGCTCGACCCGCTCGGCAAGGGCATGGCGCAGCTGCTGCTGGACATCGAGATCGAGGTGCCGCGCTCGGTCGCCATCGCGGCGCGGCGCGGCGCGGAGCAAACGACGTGCTCACGATCTCTAGTGACTAGCCCTCATTGCGGCGGCCCACGCAGCATTTAATCTAGGTTTCGCAGCGACGCGAGCCGTTGCGATTCACGACGACAACGCTCGATCCGCCGGCGTCGCCCGGCAGATGCACAGGAGATATTCCTTGAAATTTTCGCGCCCGGTCACGGCGGCGTTTGCCACCGCCTTCTTCTCCCTCGTGCTCTCCGCCTGCGGCGGCAACAACAACTACGGTCCCGGGCCCGCCAGCGGCACCACGGTGACCACGCTGTCGAACCGTGCCGACCTCGTCAGCGGCGGCTCGGCGCTCGTCGAGGTCAAGGTGCCGGCGATGGTGGCTGCGACCAGTCTGAAGGTCGACCGCGACGGCACCGATATCACCCCTCTCTTCGTGACCCGCGCCGACGGCCGCATCGTCGGCCTCGTCACTGGCCTGATCAACGGCAACAACACGATTACGGCCTCGTCGACGAGCAACACCTTCCAGGGTGCCCGGCTCGTGATCAACAACCACCCGCAGGGCGGCCCGGTCCTGCTGGCCTCGCAGACGACGCCGTGGGTGTGCGCCACGCCGGTCGCGACGCCCGCGGTCGGCAACACGCCGGCCACCAACGCGAGCGGCCTCTCGACGGCGGCGACCGACGCGCAGTGCAACATCGCCACCGAGTTCACGCTCTGGTACCGCACGCTCACGCCCGTCAGCGTCAACAACGGCGCCGATGGCAACTGCGTGTTCGTGCTGCCCGACCAGACCGCAGCGACGCCGGCGTTCTCGTGCCTGCAGCCCTACGCCGCCGGCACCACGCCGGCCGCGACGGTGGCGGCGACCACCACCTCGGCAGGCGTGACGCTGCCGTACATCGTTCGCGTCGAGCGCGGCACGATCAACCGCGGCATCTACGACATCGCGGTGCTGTTCGATCCGACCAAGCCGGCCTGGACCGCGAACACGCCGCAGCCGCAGTGGAACGGCAAGGTGCTCTACACCTACGGCGCCTCGACCGGCCAGCCGCGCCAGCAGTTCCGCAGCGAGCAAAACTGGGCGGTCGGCGGCATCACCGGCATCAACGACGACACCGCGCTCCGGCTCGGCTTCATGACCGTCGACAACAGCATCACCGACTCGCTTTACAACTCCAACCGCGTCCTCGTCGCGGAGACGACGATGATGATGAAAGAGCACATCGTCGACACCTACGGCGAGATCAAGTTCACGATGGCCAACGGCTGCTCGGGCGGCTCGATCCAGCAGAACACGGTGTCGACGATCTACCCCGGCCTGCTCGACGGCATCCAGCCGAGCTGCGACTACGCCGATTCGATCACCACCGGCATCGAGGTCAGCGACTGCGTGCTGCTGACCAACGCGTACGTGACACCGGAGTGGGCTGCGCTGATGGCCGGCCTGACGCCGGCCCAGGTCAACGTCAAGAAGGCCGCGGTCAACGGCCACCGCGACCAGACCGGCTGCGCCGGCTGGAGCAACTCCTTCGGCTTCAACAACAAGTCGGGCAACTACACGCGCTACACCGTCGATCCCGTGACCGGCGCGATCTCGTTCACGGCGAGCGACATGGTCGTGCGTAACAACTGCCGGTTGCCGGCGGCGCTCGTCTACGACCCGGTCACGAACCCGACCGGCACCCGCTGCGGTGACCCCGACCTGGCCGCTGCCGTGTGGGGCACGACGACCGGGCTGCCCGGCGGAAGCAGCCTGCGAGCGTTGAGCACCAACGACAACGTCGGCGTCCAGTACGGTCTGAAGGCGCTCCTGAACGGAGCCATCACGAGCGAAGAATTCGTTGTCCTCAACGAGAAAATCGGCGGCACGGATGCCGACTCCAACCTCGTCGCGTCGCGTTCCGCGGCCGATGCGGCGGCGCTGCCGATCGCCTACAAGGCGGGCATCGTCTCCAACGGCAAGAACCTCGGCAAGGTCGCGATCATCGATTCGCGCGGCTACGACGAAGGCCCCGGCGGCACCGACATCCACTACAACTGGCGCAGCTTTTCGGAGCGGGCCCGCCTCGACGCCGACTCCGGGAGCCACGACAACCAAGTGATCTGGCGCTACGTCGGCTTCGGCGCCAGCGGCCTCCTGCCGGCCGGCCCGGTGCAGATGGCGGCCGTGACCACGAAGTCGTTCACGACGCTCGACGCCTGGCTCACCAGCCTGATGGCGAGCGCCCCGAAGGCCTCGTTGAACGCGGCGCGCACGCAGGCACAGGTGATCGCTGCCAAGCCGGCGGCGGCCATCGACTTCTGCTACCTGTCGACCGACTTCAATTTCACGACGCCAATCACCGTCAAGGCGAACTGCGACGCCGATGCGAAGCTCGCCTATTTCAGCTCGCCGCACCAGGTCGCCGGCGGGCCGCAGACCGAGAACGTCCTGAAGTGCCAGCTCAAGCCGCTGCTCTTCACCGACTACATCGGCGTGACCTTCTCGGCGGCGCAGCAGGCGCGGCTCAACGCCGTGTTCGCCGGCGGCGTCTGCGACTGGTCCAAGCCGGGCGCCGGCCAGCAGGACCCGGTCTCGCCGCTGACCTTCACGGCCGGCCCCGGCGGCGTGCCGCTGCCGGCGGCGCCGACCTCGACGGCGACCTGACGCGTCGTCGCGAGCGCGGCGAT
>JAYTYH010000179.1:0-1659 GCA_043742485.1 Rhizobacter sp. | reverse complement strand
GGCGTCGATGCGTCGTTCCGGCTCGGGCACGCCGGTGCGCGCCAGCAGCGCGGTGGCACGTTCGCGGGCAGCGCGCCGGCCCGCGCCTTCGTGCAGGCGCAGCACCTCGGCGATCTGGTCGCCGATGGTGTGCAGCGGATTCAGCGCCGTCATCGGCTCCTGGAAGATCATCGCGATCTCGGCGCCGCGCACGGCCCGCATCGCCGTCTCGCCTTTCGTGCGCAGGTCGGCGCCCTCGAACAGGATGCGGCCGCTCGTTTCGGCACCATCGACGAGGCCGAGCACCGACAACGCGGTGATCGACTTGCCCGATCCCGACTCGCCGACGAGGGCGAACTTCTCGCCCGCCGCAATCGTGAAAGAGATGTCGTCGACGACCGCCGCGCTGCGAAAGCGCACGCTCAGCCGCTCGACGACGAGCAGCGGCGTGGCCGGCGTGCTCAGGCCGACGCCTTGGCCGGCGGCGAAAGCAGGCCCGTGCAGGTGGCACGCTCGGTGGCGGCCAGGCCCGGCGCGGCGCACAGCGTGTCGAGCTTGGCCTGGAGCCGGGCGAACGCGGCGGCGTGGGCGCCGCCCTGGTTCCAAGACCGCAACCGGCTGCCGACACGCGCCAGCGAGCGGCCGCTGCGCTCGTAGAAGGCATCGGGCTGGGTCGCCGCTTCGGCAAAGAGCCGGGCCGTCGCCTGCTCGATCTTCGCCTCGTCGGCCGGCGCCAGCTCGACCAGCGCGGCGATGTAGCTGCCGCCCCACTGCAGCCGCGTCGCCGGGCCTTCGCTCTTCTCGAAGGCCTGCCGGTACCAGTCGAGCGCCTCGGCCTTGTCGCCGCGCTTCTTCGCATTGCTGGCCAGCTCGGACATCAGGTAGTACGGCGAATGGCTCTTCGCGAGGTTGGCCTTCAGCAAGGTGTCGGACTCGGCACCGAGGCCGGCGTGCGCGAGCAGGTAGGCAGCCGCGGTGATGACGGCCTGGCGCTCGTAGCCGTCGGTGATCTCGCGGTCGGCACGCGCCACCTGATCGCGCACGTCGGCCAGGAGCGCGGCGGGCAGTGCCGGCGCGGCGCGCGCTGTCGCACCCGCCACAGGCTCGGGCTCGTCGATGCGGGCGAGGTCGACCTGCGCGATCAGCGCCTGCATGCGGTCGGCGCGCGAGAGCGTGGTGTCGACCTCGAGGCGCTTCAGCGCGGTGTCGAAGCCGGCAAACAGGCGGACCCGTTCCGGCGTCGCCTTCGCGCTCAGCGCCAGCACGATCTCGGCCGGGTAGGCCGTCAGCATGTCGGTCTGCTCGCGGGCGCGCACGGCGTCGTCGAGCAGGGCCAGGACGGCGGCCTGTGCCTCGGCGTCGACGGCCGGCCGGGCGTCGGCCTTCGTCGTCGTGCTCATGCCGGTCTGCGCCTTGGCCTTGACGTCGACCGCCGCGAGCGCCTTCAGGCGCAGCCGGGTCGCAGCCTCGATCTGGTCGGCCGGGCAGGCCGCGGCCAGTGTCGCAAGCGTCGACGGCAGGCGGCCCTTGGCGACGAGCTGCTGGTCGGTGTCCCACGAGTAGAACGCGAGCAGGCGCCACTCGCTCGGGCTCAGCGAAGCGCCACCGGCGAGCGCGTCGGCGAGCACCGCCTTGACCGGTCGCGCCGCATTCATGCCGAGCGTCATGACCTCCGCGTAG
>JAYTYH010000178.1:0-1699 GCA_043742485.1 Rhizobacter sp. | reverse complement strand
CCGGTGGCGCCACCTGCCCGCCGATCTTCTTGCCCAGCATCTTGTCGAGGTCGGACTTCTTCATGCTCATCTGCGTGGCTCTTGTAAGGTGGCGGAGGCGGGATTGTCGCCGCCTGTGGCACAGTCTGCAGGTGGCACAGAAAGCGACCGTCTGCAAGGCGGCATTGCAAATCGCGGACATCGATCGCGGTCTGTACGCCGACCATCAACTGACCCTGGCGCGGCACCCCTCCGAGAACGACGAGCGGATGATGCTGCGCCTGCTCGCTTTCGCGCTCAACGTGCCTGCCAACGACCACGCCGGAGCGCTCGAGTTCGCCAAGGGCATGTGGGATCCCGAAGAGCCCGAGCTCTGGCAGAAAGACCTCACCGGCCGCCTTTTGCACTGGATCGAGGTCGGCCAGCCCGAGGAACGCCGCCTCGTCAAGGCGAGCGGCCGCTCCGACCGCGTCAGCGTCTATGCCTTCAGCCATTCGGCGCCCGGCTGGTGGGCCGGCATCTCCTCGCGCATGGCACGCGCCCGCAACGTGGAGGCCTGGCTCGTGCCGTCCGAGCAGAGTCGCGCCTTGGCCGCGATGGCCGGGCGTGGCATGCGGCTGCAGGTGAGCCGCCAGGACGGCACCGTGTGGGTGGCCGACGGCGATGTGTCGGTCGAGCTCGCGCTGCAACGTTTGAGCTGATCACGCTACGACATGGACGACCTGCCCACCCGCCCCGACGAAGCCGCCGCGGTCCTCGATTTCTGGTTCGGTCCGGAATCCGGCCGGGCCGACGCCGGCGCGCGCAAGGAATGGTTCGTCAAGGACGCGGCCTTCGACGCCGCGATCCGCGAGCGCTTCGCTGCGACCATCGAACAGGCTCTGCGCGGCGAGCTCGACAGCTGGAGCGGCAACACCCGCTCGGCGCTCGCCCGCATCCTCGTGCTCGACCAGTTCACACGCAACGCGCTGCGCGACACGCCACGCGCCTTCGCCGGCGACCGCCAGGCCCTCGCGGCGGCGAGCTCGATGGTCGGCGCCCGCCAGGACGAAGCGCTGGCGCCGTTCATGCGCGCCTTCGTCTACCTGCCGTTCGAGCACGCCGAGGGTGTGGCCATGCAGGACGAAGCCGTGCGCCTGTTCACCCGGCTAGCCGCCGCTGCGCCCGAGATCGGCGACATGCTGGCGTATGCCCACAAGCATCGCGCCGTGATCGAGCGCTTCGGCCGGTTCCCGCACCGAAACGACATCCTCGGCCGCCAGTCGACGGCCGAGGAGGAAGCCTTCCTCAAGGAGCCGGGCTCGCGCTCCTAGGCGTTGGCGGCGGTTCGGGTTGTTCTGGCGGCGGTCCTATCGATTCGGTACGCCGTCGTGGTCACGGTCGCCGCCGCCGCGCGCCCACGCACCGCGGTAGAAGTGATAGCGACCGCCTTTGTTGACCCAAGTCGGCTACGTGTAGACGCACCGGGGTGGCGAAGCCTGCCGCGGCAGCGACGAGAACGGTGCGGATGCGATCTTGTCGAACATGGGTTTGTTCGCCGCGCACGGCGGTGCAGTTGAGGTGAGTCATCATTCCGGTCAGACGGCAAGCACCGATCTGAGGGCACGCCGCCTGCTGTGGGGGCTCCTCCTCCTCGACGGCGGTGGTCTGCAACGCCGGGGCGCGAAGTTCCCGCGTCCCACGCGCCACCTCCGGACATTGCCAGCACGATGACTTCACT
>JAYTYH010000177.1:0-20261 GCA_043742485.1 Rhizobacter sp. | reverse complement strand
CGCTTCGATCTGAAGGCTTGATCCCGCCTGGCGCTGCGGGAAAACGCGTGACGGCCAGACCGTAACGATCGTTACCATCGCGGCGAACCCGACGCGGCGCGCCGGCCTCCATGGCTGAGGCGGTCGATTCGCGTCGTCGGCAGCCCGATGTACGGCGAACATCATGAACTCGATGGGCGCCAACCCCACCTTCATGAGCTTCGCCAACGCGCAACCTTCGCTCACCTCGGGCGCCATCGACGGCCAGGAGAATCCGCTCAAGATCGTTCTCGCTGCGAAGATCCACAGCATGGGTCGGAAATACGTGACGAAGTGGAACTACTCGAACGACATCCTGCTTTTCGCAATCGCGGCGCCGGTGTGGGCGAGCTGGTCGCCGGCCGACCAGCGCATCGTGCGCGAGGCCGCTGTCGACGCGGCCGCACAGCAGGTCCAGCTCGTACGCAAGCTCTTCGCCGAAGACGTCGGCCGCGTCACGGCGCTCGGCGTCGCCGTGCATGTTCCAACAGCGGCCGAGATGGCGATCTGGCAGATCGCCGCGCGCAGGCCCTACGCACGCTACAAGGCGCAGACGGCGCCGCAGTTGGTCAGCCGCGTCGAGGAGATCGTCGCCCGTACCCGCAAGGCCTGACGGGTGGCAGCGACCTCTCGCAAGCGCGTGGCCGGTGGCGGCCTGGTCGCCGCCGATGCGGTTGCGGGCACGGCCGCACCGGCCGCGACCAGGGCTTCGTTGCCGATGGACGATTCGCTCTTCTTCAAGCTCATCCGCATCGTCAATCTCACGGCCCGGCCGTTCGCGGAAACGGTCGGCCGCACGCATCGGCTCTCGCTGACGGAGTGGCGCGTCGTCATCGTCCTCGCCAGCCATCCGGGCACGACCGCGCAAGACGTGGCCTGGCACACCGGGCTCGACAAGATGTCGGTGAGCCGCGCCCTGGCCGGCCTGGCGCGGCAGGGCCGCATCGTTCGCCGCGACGACCCGGCCGACAAGCGGCGGGTGCGCCTTTCGCTCAGCGCTGCCGGCGAGCGCCTCTACGAGCGTGTCGGCATCGGCGGCAAGGCGCGCGAAACTGAACTCTTCGCAGCGCTCGACGCCACCGAGCAGAAGCGGCTCGCACGCATCATCGACAAGCTCGTCGCCGGACTGGTGAGCGAAGCAGCCAGGTAGGCCGCACGGCTGCCTGGGCGACGCCAGCCGGCTCAGAAGCCGAACAGGCTGGCGCTGCCCGAAGCGCCGGCGCTGCCGGTGGCTGGCCAGCGCTCGCTGCCTTCGGTCCACACGAGAGCGAGGGCGCCGAACGGTGCCTCGATGCGCACGGTGGTGCCCGGCTCGACGACGACGAAGCAGTTGGCGTGCGCCTCCTGCCCGTTGACGCTCATCTCGCCGCCGCGGACCCAGAGCTCGACCCAGTCGCTCGCCTGCCACGCCGGCACCACGGTGTGCGGCCGCAGCCGCCACTGGAGCAGGCGCCGTGTCGTGCCGCTGCCGGCGTAGTCGTAGACGGGTTGCCGGCGCAGGCCTGCGACGCCGCTCTCGACCGCCTCGACGCGGTCGACGGCGACGTTGATCTCGGGCGCGACATCGGGCGCCTCGTTGCGAAAGCTGCGATACGTCGAGCCGGCGTGCACGCCCGAGAGCAGGCCGTCTTCCGGCGGATAGGTGACGACGCCTTCGAGCTTGGAGACCAGCACCGTCGGCACGTAGGCGATGGCGTCGTGCGTCGAGCCGAGGATGTTGATGCCGACCTCGTTCAGGGCGACATGGCCCTGGTAGTCGCACAGGCCGCCCTCGAGGATGAAGCTTGTCGCCACGCCCTGGTGCTGGTGCAGGCCGCTGCGCACGAACGGATCGAAGCCGATCTGGCCGAGAAACTCGCCGCGATCGTCGTCGACGCGAATCGTCTTCAGCCGCAGCCCCGGCCGCGCCGTCGCCTCCCACGGCATGGTGCTGGCGTCGAAGACGTGGACGCGCTCTTGGCGCTGGCGTTGATAGACGGCTTGTCGCATGCAGCTTCCCCGGCGAGACCGGACCGGACCGGATCGAGTCGACTGTAGCGCAGCAACCAATGTCGTAACGATCGTTACGAGTTGCCGATGCCGGAGCGCCGGGCCGAGCCTTCGGCTTCGAGCCGAAGCAGCGCCGTCTTGCGCTCGATGCCGCCGGCATAGCCGGTCAGCGAGCCCGAGGCGCCGACGACGCGGTGGCAAGGCACGATCACCGACACCGGGTTGCGGCCGACGGCAGCGCCGACGGCGCGGCTGGCCGCCGGTACGCCGAGCCGGCGCGCGATGCTGCCGTAGCTGCAGGTAGCGCCGCTCTCGATGCGCAGCAGCTCGGCCCAGACAGCGCGCTGGAAGTCGGTGCCTTGCAGATCAAGGCGCAGATCGAACGCCGGCTGTGCGCCGCTGAAGTAGGCGGCGAGCTGGGCAGCCGCGTCGGCGAGCAGCGGGTCGTCGTCGCGCTCGGGGGCGTCGATCGCCGTCGGGTGGTGCTTCTGGTTCTCGAACCAGGCGCCGGCCAGGCCGGCCTCGGTACGTGCCAGCAGCAGCGGGCCGAGCGGCGAGGCGAAGCGGTGCTGCGCCGTGCAGTGAACGAGGATGGCTTCGGTGGCGTGAGTCATGGTGTCGATCCGAGTGAGTTCCAGAGGCGGAGCAGGGCGTAGGCGCGCCATGGCCGCCAGGTTTCGGCGTGGGTGTCGGCCTCGCGCTGCGACGTGGTGCCGAAGAGCTGGCGCATGGCCTTGAGCGCGGCGACGTCGCCGGGCGGAAAGGCATCGGGCCAGCCGAGCGCCCGCATCGCGATGTAGTGCGCCGTCCACGGGCCGATGCCGGGCAGGCCGCGCAGCCGCTCGACCAGCGCCTCGGGTGCGGAGCCGGTGGCGAGCAACGGCGCGATCTCGCCCCACTGCGCCGCAAGTGCCTGGATGGCACCGGCGCGGCTGCGGATGATGCCAAGCTCGGCGATGCGCTCGATGGGCTCGAAGGCCAGCACGGCCGGTGCCGGGAAGGTGCGCGAGACATCGGGCCATGGCGTCGCCAGGTCGCCGCCGAAGCGCTCGACCAGCCGCCGCGCCAGGGTGCGCGCGGCGGCGACGGTGATCTGCTGGCCGAGAACGGCGCGCACCGCGAGTTCGAAGGCGTCGACACTGCCGGGGAGGCGCAGGCCGGGGGGCCCGGGCAGCGCGGCAAGGGCGGTGTCGATCGTCGCCGGTGCGGCGTCGAGGTCGAGCCAGCGGCGCGCGTGTGCGATGACGACGCCACTCGCCGGGCCGAGCGCCGGTGCGAAGGCCAGGCGCACGCGCGCCGTCTCGGGCAGGAAGCGCGCTTCCACCCAGCCGGCCTGTGGGCCGGCGATGCCGGCGCGGACGCTGCGGCGAACCGTCAGGCCCTCGACCGCCTCGATGCCGGGGATCGCGCGCAGGGCGATGAAGGCGAGCAAGGTCGCGGTGTCGTAAGGGGCGCGGTAGGCGAGGGTCACGGTGATCGGCGCTTCGGCTTCGTCACGGGCGCTGCCGGCGAAGGCGTTGCCGCTGCGGCCACGTGGCGCCGCGCCGGCGATCGGCGCGGCGGTGAGCCGCAGCCGCGTCGGGTTCATGCGGTAGCCCGCGACGAAGGCGGCGTTGAAGCGGCGCAGGCTGCGAAAGCCGCTCGAAAGCGCGATCTGCGCGACCGGCATGCGCGTGTCGGTGAGGAGCTGCTTGGCGAGCAGCAGGCGGCGCGTCTGCAGGTACTGCAGCGGCGTGACGCCGTGCTCGGCGAAGAAGATGCGGCGCAGATGGCGGTCGCTGACGCCGAGGCGGCCGGCGATCGCGGCCACGGCCGGTGCGTCGCCGCTCGCGGCACTGTCGTCGAGCGCCGTCTGGGCCTGGCGCGCCAGCGTGCGCGAAGCGTCCATCACTGTCCACGGCAGGCCGGGGCCAGGCGCGATCTCGGGCCGGCACTTCATGCACGGCCGGAACAGGGCGGCTTCGGCCTGCGCCGGCGTCGAAAAGAAGATGCAGTTGCGACGCGCCGGCATGCGCACGCGGCAGATCGGTCGGCAGTAGATGCCCGTCGAAGTCACGCCGACGAAGAGCCGCCCGTCGAAGCGCGCGTCGTGCGCGAGAAGGATCTGGTAGGCCGCGTCGCCATCGATCGTCATGCGTCGATTATGGTCAGCGGCCGCAGCGCGACTGGCCGTTTCCGGACATGTCGCACCGGACACCCGCGCCGACTCAGGTCGGCTCGAACCGGCCGTGCTTGCCGCCGCCGCCGACGAAGCGGCGGGCACCCGCTTCGGCCTCGCCCGAGGCGAGCGTGCGGCGGCCGAGCGCGAACTCCAGCGCGAGCGCATCGCGCTGCGCCAGGCCGTGCTGCTGGCGGGCGCTGGCGCGGTCGTTGCGCATGCACTGCTGCGGAAAAGCAGCGATTTCGCGGGCCAGCGCCTGCGCCGTCTCGAGTGCACGACCTTCGGCGACGACGCGGTTGGCGAGGCCGAATTGCAAGGCCTCGGCGGCACCGACGGCGCGCCCGGTGAGGATCAGGTCCATGGCGCGGCTTTCGCCGATCAGGCGCGGCAGGCGCACCGTGCCGCCGTCGATCAGCGGCACGCCGAAGCGGCGGCAGAAGACACCAAAGGTCGCGGTCGTCGCGGCGACGCGCAGATCGCACCAGAGCGCGAGCTCGAGACCGCCGGCGACGGCGTAGCCTTCGATCGCGGCAATCACGGGCTTGGTGAGCTCGAGACGCGTCGGCCCCATCGGGCCGTCGTTCGCGATGTCGTCGTCGAGAACGAGTGCGTTCTCGTTCGCCTCGGCTCCGAGAGCCGCTGCCGCGTTGCCGCTTGCGACGGTGCGCAGGTCGGCACCGGCGCAGAAGTGGCCACCGGTGCCGGCAAGTACGGCGACCCTGGCGCCGGCGTCGGCATCGAAGGCGCGAAAGGCGTCGGCCAGGGCACGCGCGGTGGGACCGTCGACGGCGTTGCGGACTTCGGGCCGGACGATGGTCACCGTCCAGACATCGTCGTCGCGATCCACGTGCACAGTCGTCATGTCGTTCTCGCTGTCGGGTTATCGCTGTCGGGTTAGTACGCTGACGAGTCGAAGGCAACTTCGCTACAACGCACCAGCTTGCCCGGGCGAGCCAAGAATAGCGCGGGCCGGCACGGCGCGGCAAGCAGCGCCCTCTTCGAAGGATCCCCTTGCAGGCTTTGCAGATCGTCATCGGCGGCATCGCGCAGGGCTGCATCTACGGACTCATCGCGCTCGGCCTGGTGCTCATCTACAAGACCACCGAGACGGTGAGCTTCGCGCAGGGCGAGCTGATGATGCTGGGCGCCTTCGCCGGCTTCGGCTGCATGTCGCTGCTCGGCTGGTCGTTCTGGATCTCGATCGTCGTCGCCGTCGTCGGCATGGGCCTGTTCGGGATCGCGCTCGAGCGCATCGTCATCCGGCCCATCCTCGGCCAGCCGGCGTTCTCGCTCGTGATGATGACGATCGGCATCGGCTATGTGGCGCGCGGCCTCGTCACCATGATTCCGGACATCGGCACGGAGACGCACACGATGCCGGTGCCGTACAAGGACCAGATCTGGAAGGTCGGCGGGCTGATCCTCAACGTCGAGCAGATGGTGGTCATCGGCGCCACCGTCGTTCTCAGCGGCGCCCTGTTCGCACTGTTCCGCTACAGCCGCGTCGGCATCGCGATGCAGGCGTCGTCGCAGAACCAGCTCGCCGCCTACTACATGGGCATTCCGGTAAAGCGTCTGAACGGCCTCGTCTGGGGCCTGGCCGCGGCGGTCGCGGCCATCGCCGGCGTGCTGCTCGCGCCCATCACCTTCGTGTACGCGAACATGGGCTTCGTCGGCCTGAAGGCGATTCCCGCGGCGGTGGTCGGCGGCTTCGGCAGCCTGCCCGGAGCGATCGTCGGCGGCCTCGTGATCGGCGTCGTCGAGTCGCTCTCCGGCTTTTACCTGCCCGAGGGCTTCAAGGACATCGCGCCCTATGTCGTCGTCCTCGTCATGCTGGTGGTCAAGCCGAATGGCCTGTTCGGCGACAAGCTCAGAAAAAAAGTCTGAGATGGCGCCTCAACGCTCACTTCGTTCGCTGCTCCCCAAGGGGGCGGCAACGCCCTCGGAGCGGCCCGGCAGGCGCTGATGCGATTTCTCTTCAAGACCAGCTACCTGCAGGACATCCGCCTCGTCCGGCATGGCGGCCAGGCGTTCTGGTACGGCCTGCTCGTCGTCGCGCTGCTGCTCGCCCCGTGGGCGCTGCCGGAATACTGGCTCGCGCAGCTCACCTTCGTGCTGATCTATTCGGTGGTCGGGCTCGGCCTGATGCTGCTCTCGGGATACACCGGCCTGTTCTCGCTCGGCCACGCCGCTTTCCTCGGCGTCGGCGCGTACACCGAGGCCTTCCTCGGCAGCCATGGCTGGCCGTTCCCGGTCAGCTTCGCGGCGGCGGCGGTCGTTTCGGCAGCGACCGGCGTCGTCGTCGGCCTGCCGGCGCTGCGGGTCAGGGGCATTTATCTCGCGATCGCGACGCTTTCGTTCAGCTTCATCGTCGTCGAGGTGTTCTCGCGCTGGGAGAGCGTCACCGGCGGCAACGCCGGCGCGCATCTTCAGGCGCCGCAGGCGCTCGGCTGGAAGGTCGACGACGACGTTTCCTTCTACTTCGTCTGCCTCGTCGTCACCGTGCTCGCCACGCTGGCCATCCTCAACCTGCTGCGCAGCGCGACCGGCCGCGCCTTCGTGGCGATCCGCGATTCGGAGATCTCGGCGCAGAGCATGGGCATCCACCTCGCCCGATACAAGACGCTCTCGTTCGCGATCTCGGCAGCGCTCGCCGGCGTGGCCGGCGCGCTCTACGCGCACAAGCTCAAGTTCATCTCTCCCGACCAGTTCGACATCCTGCAGTCGATCGACCTCGTGCTGATGATCGTGGTCGGCGGCATCGGCTCGGTGCACGGCGCGTTCTTCGGCGCCATCTTCCTGATCGGCATGCCGCAGGCGATCGCGCTCGGCAAGGATCTGCTGCCCGCGGCCGTGGGCCAGGCGCCCGGCCTGCAAGGCACGGTCTACGGCCTGGTGCTGATCGCCTTCGTGCTGTTCGAACCGCTCGGTCTCTATGGCCGCTGGCTGAAGCTGCGCACCTACCTGCAGATCTTTCCGTTCTACCGCAAGGGCATGTTCAAGCGGCAGAAGAGCTTCCTGAAGTCGGACCGATTGAAATGAAGCCCCCACGTTCGCGGCTTCGCCGCTGCACTGCCCCCCGAGGGGGCGCACGCCGCCTTGGGGCGGCCCGGCGGTCGGCGTGACCACTTCGATCGACTCCCCGCTTCTTGCGGCCCGCAACCTGAGCGTTCGCTTCGGCGGCGTGCTCGCCGTCGACGACGTCAGCTTCGACGTTCGCCGTGGCGAGGTCTTCACGCTGATCGGGCCGAACGGCGCTGGCAAGACGACGGTGTTCAACCGGATCAGCCGCATCTACACGCCGACCTTCGGCACCATCGAGTTCGAGGGCCGCAGCCTCACCGATCGGGGGCCGCACGAAATCGCCGGCCTCGGCATCGCCCGCACCTTCCAGAACATCGAGCTGTTCGAGCACGCGAGCGTGCTGCAGAACCTGCTCAGCGGCCGCCACACGCACCCCCGCACCGGCCTGGCCAGCGAGCTGCTGTTCCTGCCGCGCGCGCGCCGCGCCGAGGTCGAGGCGCGCGAGGCGGTCGAGCGCGTGATCGACCTGCTCGATCTCCAGCACCATCGCGAGACGCTCGTCGCCGGCCTGCCGTACGGCGTGCGCAAGGTCGTCGAGCTCGGCCGGGCGCTCTGCACCGAGCCCAGGCTTCTGCTGCTCGACGAGCCCTCGTCGGGCCTCAACGTCGAGGAGACCGACGACATGGCCTTCTGGATCGACGACATCACCCGCGAGCTCGGCATCACCGTGCTGATGGTCGAGCACGACATGTCGCTCGTCTCGAAGGTCTCCGACCGCGTGCTGGCGATGAACCAGGGCCAGGTGCTCGCCCTCGGCAGCCCCGACGAGGTCAAGTCGCATCCGGGCGTCGTCGAGGCCTATCTCGGCGCCTCGGAAGACGTGACGTCGCTGCGACGGGAGGCGGCCGGGACGCCCGCTCCGGCTGCGACGGTGGCGGCGCGATGAGCGAGGCCGCAGCCATCCTCCGCCTCGCCAACGTCGAGAGCGCCTACGGGCCGATCCGCGCCATCCGCGGCGTCAGCCTGTCGGTGCTGCGCGGCCAGATCGGCACCGTGCTCGGCTCGAACGGCGCAGGCAAGTCGACGATCCTGAAGACGATCTCGGGAATCATCGATCCGCGCAAAGGCAGCATCGAGTTCGCCGGCCACGACATCACCGCCAGCGATCCGGCCGTGGTCGTGCAGCGGGGCCTCAGCCACGTGCCCGAGGGCCGCGAGGTCTTTCCGCTGCTCTCGGTGCGCGACAACCTGCTGATGGGCGCCTACACGCGAAAAGACCGCGACGGCGTCGGCCGCGACATCGAGATGGTCTACGGCTACTTCCCGATCCTGCGCGAGCGGGCGGCGCAGGAAGCCGGCCTCCTCTCGGGCGGCCAGCAGCAGATGCTCAGCATCTCGCGGGCGCTGATGGCGGCGCCGCAGATGATCCTGCTCGACGAGCCCAGCCTCGGCCTGTCGCCTCGGCTGACGCGCGAGATCTTCGAGATCGTCGTGCGCATCAACCGCGAGCGCGGCACGACGCTGCTCGTCGTCGAGCAGAACGCGCACATGGCGCTCAACGTCGCCGACTACGGCTACGTCCTCGAGAACGGCCGCATCGTCATGGAAGACACCTGCGCGCGACTGCGGGAGAAAGACGACATCAAGGAGTTCTATCTGGGCATGAAAGAAGCCGGCGCCCGCGGCGAGCGGCGCTGGAAGAAAAAGAAGACGTGGCGATGAATCCATGAAAGGCCTGTGGGACACGGCGGCCCTGCGACCGGCCGACGGCATCGTCGTCGCTGGCGAGACGATGACGGCGGTGTTCTGGAACGCTGCGGCGCAGCGCACCGGCCGCGTCGTCATGCGGCAAAAGAAGATGGGCCTCTGGCGCGAATGGACCTGGACGCAGACGGCGACGGCGGTGCGCGAGATCGCCGACGGCCTGCTCTCGCTCGGCTTCGCCGCCGGCGACTGCGCATCCATCCTCTCCAACACCGTCGTCGAATGGGTGCTCGCCGACCTCGCCGTGCTGTCCTGCGGCGGCGTCTCGAACGGCATCTACCCGACCGACGCGCCGGCCCAGGTCGAGTACCTCTGCTTCGACTCGCGCACGAGGCTGCTGTTCGTCGAGGACGACGAGCAGCTCGACAAGGCACTCGCGATTCGACACCTGCTGCCGATGCTCGAGACCATCGTCGTCTTCGACACCGACGGCCTGCGCGACTTCGCCGACGACCGCGTGCTCTCGTTGGCTGCGTTGCGGCAGCGCGGCCGGGCCCATGCGGCCGCTCACCCCGGCGAGCTCGACGCCCGCATCGCCGCCTGCCGGCCCGGCGACCTCGCCATCCTGGTCTACACCTCGGGCACGACCGGCAAGCCGAAGGGGGCGATGCATTCGCACCACGGCATCGTCTTCACCGTGCGCGGCTACAACACCATCATCCGTCAGGACGAGAGCGACGAGCGCATGTGCTTCCTGCCGCTCTGCCACATCGCCGAGCGGCTCGGCGGCGAATACTTCGCGCTCTATACCGGCTCGGTGATGAACTTCGTCGAGAAGCCGGAGACGGTGCCGGAGAACGTGCGCGAGATCGCGCCCACCGTCTTCACCGCCGTGCCGCGCATCTGGGAGAAGTTCTACTCGAGCGTGACGATCGCGCTGCGCGAGTCGGGCCGCGTCCAACAGGCTGCATACGGCTGGGCGATCGGCGTCGGCCACCGCGTCGCCGAGCGGGTGCTGGCCGGGGCGCCGGTGAGCGCGCCGCTGAAGCTGAAGTTCACGCTGGCGCGCTGGCTCGCGCTCGACAACGTGCGCAAGTCGATCGGCATTCACCGGGCCCGTTTCTGCGTCACCGGCGCGGCGCCGATCTCGCCCGATCTCGTCCGCTGGTACCTGGCGCTGGGCGTGCCGATGATCGAGGTCTGGGGCATGACCGAAAGCTGCGGCGCCTCGACGTACACGCCGGTCGACCGCATGAAGCCGGGCTCGATCGGGCCGGCCTGCCCGTACAACGAGGTTCGCCTCGACCCGGCCACCGGCGAGCTGCTGATCCGCGGCGAGAACGTCTTCATGGGCTACCTGAACCAGCCCGACAGGACCGCCGAGACCATCGACGCCGATGGCTGGCTGCACACCGGCGACGTCGGCAGCCAGGACGCCGACGGGTATTTCCGGATCACCGATCGCATGAAGGACATCATCATCACGGCCGGCGGCAAGAACATCACGCCGAGCGAGCTGGAAAACGAGTTGAAGTTCTCGCCCTACATCACCGATGCCGTCGTCGTGGGCGACAAGCGCGCCTACCTCACGGCGATCGTCATGATCGATCTCGAGAACGTCGAGAAGTTCGCGCAGGACCGCGACATCCCGTTCAGCAACTACGCCAGCCTGACGCGCACGGCCGAAGTCCAGGCGCTGATCGACGCCGAGGTCGGCCGCGTCAACGCCAGGTTCGCGCGCGTCGAGCAGATCAAGAAGTTCTGGCTGCTCGACACGCAGCTGGGCGCGGAGGACGAAGAGCTCACGCCGACGATGAAGCTGAAGCGAAAGCTCGTCGAGATGAAGTACGCCGAGCGCATCGATGCGATGTATCGGACCTGAACCGGCCGCCCGGCCGCTGAACGACCACACCAGGAGACCGTCATGAAAGCAACTCTCGCTGCCGCTGCGCTCGCGCTCTGCGCGATCCCCCCGGCCATGGCCCAGCAAGGCGTCAGCAAGACCGAGATCGTGGTCGGCTCGATCCAGGATCTGAGCGGGCCGCTGGCCGGCTTCGGCAAGCAGGACCGGCTCGGCATGATGCTCAGGGTCGACGAGATCAACGAACAGGGCGGCATCAACGGCAGGAAGCTGCGTCTCATCATCGAGGACGACGGCTACGACCCGAAGAAGGCCGTGCTGGCGGCGCAGAAGCTCGTCAACCAGGACAAGATCTTCATCATGGTCGCGCACATCGGCACGGCCCAGAACAACGCCGCCATGCCGGTGCAGTTCGAGAAGAACGTGATCAACTTCTTCCCGGTCACGGCGGCGCGCGAGATGTACGAGCCGTTCAACCGCCTCAAGTACGCGTTCGCCGCCACCTACTTCGACCAGGTCCGCACGGCGATGCCCAAGCTCATCGCCGACAAGGGCGCCAAGAAGATCTGCACCATCTACCAGGACGACGAGTTCGGCCTCGAGGTGCTCCGCGGAGGCGAGTCGGCGCTGAAGAAGATGGGCATCGAGTTCACCGAGAAGACGAGCTACAAGCGCGGCGCCACCGACTTCTCCTCGCAGGTGGCGCGCATGAAGGCCGCCGGCTGCGACTTCGTGCTCCTCGGCACCATCATCCGCGAGACCATCGGCACCATCTCCGAGGCCCGCAAGACCGGCTTCTCGCCCACCTTCATGGGCTCGAGTGCGTCGTACACCGACCTCATCCACAAGCTCGGCGGCAAGGCGATGGACGGTCTCTACGCGACCATGACGGTGCAGAACCCTTACCTCGACGGGGGCTCGAAGCAGATGAGCTTCTGGGCCAACAAGTACAAGACCAAGTTCAACGAGGACCCGACCGTGTTCTCGATCTATGGCTACAACGCCATCGACTCGTTCGCCCGCGCCGCCACCAAGGCCGGCCCGAACCTCACCACCGACAGCTTCATCAAGGCGATGGACTCGATGGTCTTCGAGAGCGACATGTTCGGCAGCGCCCCGGGCTCGTTCTCGCCCACCAAGCACCTCGGCAGCGACCTGTCGCGGCTGTCGCAGATCCAGGACGGCCGCTGGAAGGTCGTGTCGGAGTACCTGAAGCCGGGCGCGAACTGAGCTGACGGCAGGCAGCCGGCCGGCACCGGCCGCCCGAAGGTCTCGGCGCCGGGCTTACAGTCCTGCGCCGATGCAAACAAGTCGCCTTCACGCCCTGGCGCGTACGCCACGCTCGCCGCGCACGGTCGCCCTCTGGCTCGCCCTCTGGCTGGCCGTCGTCGGCAACCTTGCGCTCTGGCGCGACCTGTGGCGCATCTTCGGCGGCGTGCCGGCACTGCCGACCATGCTCGGCACCTTCGTGGTGGTGCTCGCCGCAACCTCCGCGCTGATGGCGCTGACAGCCTGGGGCCGCTGGTGGAAGCCGGTCTGGATCGTGATCCTGATCGCCGCCGGTGTCGCCCAGCACTTCATGCTGACCTTCGGCGTCGTCATGGACAGCGCCATGATCGTTAACACCGCCCAGAGCGACTCGCGCGAGATGCGCGACCTCATCGGCCTCGGCTTCGCAGCCAACCTCATGCTCGTCGTGGCGCTGCCCAGCGCGCTGCTGCTTTTCGTGCCGGTCAGGCCGACGCGCTGGTGGCCGCAGCTCTGGATGAACGCGGTGCTCTTCGCCACCGCTGTGGCGTTGACGCTGGCGAGTGCCTTCGCCATGTACAGCCGGCTGGCGCCGGTGGTGCGCACGCACATGAACCTGCGCTACATCGTCAATCCGCTGGCCGGCCTCAGCTCGGCAGTGTGGGTCGTGGCGCGGCCCTTTTTCGAGATGACGAAGGGGCTGGTGCCGATCACCGCAGGCGCGGCCCTCGGGCCGAGCTACGCCGCCGCGGGCAAGCCGCCGCTGCTGGTGATCGTGGTCGGGGAGACGGCGCGTGCCGACCACTTCGCGCTCAACGGCTACCCGCGCGACACCACGCCCGAGCTCGCGGCCCGAGGCGTCTGGAGCTACAGCGACGTCTGGTCGTGCGGCACCGACACCCGCGCTTCGGTGCCGTGCATGTTCTCCTCGCTCGGCAAGGAGGCCTTCGAGCAGCGCAAGTCGGAGCACGAGAACCTGCTCGACGTGCTGCAGGCCGCCGGCCTCGCCGTGCTCTGGCTCGACAACCAGGCCGGCTGCAAGGAGGTCTGCGCGCGGGTGCCGGCGGCCTCGACGAGAGACCTCGCGAAAGTCGTCGCCGACCTGTTCTGTGACGACGGCGAGTGCCTCGACGGCGCGCTCCTGGTCGGCCTCGACGAACGCCTGGCGAAGCTGCCGGAAGTGCGCCGCAAGAAGGGCATCGTCCTCGTCATGCACCAGATGGGCAGCCACGGCCCGGCCTACTACAAGCGCTCGGCGCCGGCGCAGAAGCGCTTCATGCCCGAGTGCACGAACACGACGCTGAGCCAGTGCGCGCCGGGCACGCTGATCAATGCCTACGACAACACTATCGCCGCCACCGACCATTTCCTCGGCAGCACGATCGACTGGCTGACCCGGCGCTCGGGCGACAACGCCACGGCGCTGCTCTACATGAGCGACCACGGCGAGTCGCTCGGTGAAACCGGCATCTACCTGCACGGCCTGCCGTACGCGCTCGCGCCCGATGTGCAGAAGCAGGTGCCCTTCGTCGCCTGGATGAGCGACGGCATGGTGGGCCGGCGGGGCATCGACCGCAGCTGCGTCGGCGCCGGCACGGACGCGGAACTCAACCACGACAACCTTTATCACAGCGTTCTCGGCCTGCTCGACGTCGCCTCGCCCACCTACCGCCTGCAGCTCGATGCCTTCGCCGCTTGCCGCAAGGCGGCGCCTTGAAGCGTCGTCAGGACACGATGTAGGTGGCGTTCCCGGTCGCGAGCAAACGGCCGTCGGGGTCGGCGAAATCCATGCGCACGGAGGCGACCCGCGAGCCGAGCCGCATCACCTCGGCGCGCAGCGCGAAGCTCGGGCCGGTGGCCGGGCGCAGGTAGTCGATGCGCAAGTCGATGGTGCCGAGCCTGGCGAAGCGGCGGATGCGATCGGCGGGCGCTTCCTGGGCGTGGCGGGCACCGAGGGCGGCCATCACGGCGACGCCGGCCATGGCGTCGAGCGCGGCGCTGATGACGCCGCCGTGCAGGCGCTGGTGCAGGTCGTGGCCGATGAGGTCGGGCCGCATCGCCAGATGCCCGGTGACGCTGGCAGCGGCGATGTCGTCGATGCGCAAGCCGATGACGCGATTGAAGGCGATGCGTTCTTCGAACAGCGTGCGAAGCGACTCGACGAAGTGCGGCTCGAGCGGGGCGGGTGGGGGACTGACCATAGGCTTCGACATGGTCGGAATCATCGCACCCCGTTTCGCGCCCCATTCCACACCGCGGCTCGCCGCGTGGGCCACCGCGATGACCGCCTCGCCACCTGCAGGCTCAAGTGCGTGCGGACGGTGGCGATCGTGCTGCCGCCGAGCGACGGCCGTGTCGTGTGCGGCCCGGCGACGTCGGCGTCGGCATCGGCATCGGCTACTCGGGCAAGCGCGCGGTGCGCGCCGACGTCGAGGTCGTGGTCCGCTGATCGACTCGCGGTCGCTGCCGCCGGTCAGGGCGCGGCGCAGATCTCGACCAGCGGCTGCCGCGCTGCGACCTGATCGCCTTCGCGCGCGTGCAGTGCCGCGACGATTCCGGCCCCGGCCGCCCGGATCTCGTGCTCCATCTTCATCGCCTCGACGACGAGCAGCAGCGCGTCTGCATCGACAGCATCGCCGGCAGCGACGAGGACGCGCGTGACGCGGCCGTGCATCGGCGCCAGCAGGAGCCCGGGTGCGGCAGCGCGGTCGCGGCCGCGGCCGCGCAGACGGGCGTCGACGATCTCGAGCTCGGCGCCTTCGCAGAGCCAGGCGCTCGAAGTGCCGGCGGTCGCGACAGCTTCGTTCGAAACGATGGCGACGACGACGCGGCCATCGACCGCGGCCGACACGTCGCCCTCGTCGTCACGCCTCCTCAGACCGGTGATGCCGTGACGCGCGCCGTCGCAGCTCGCGACCAAATCGCTTCGGCTGCCTTCGAGCCGCCACGTGCGCGTCGATTCGCCAATGCGCACCGGCACCTCCAGGTCGACGACCAGCGACGAAGACCAGCCGGCCCAGAGCGCGGGCAGGCCGGCCCGCGGCAACAGCGCCAGCGACGCCGCAGCGAGTGCTTCGAGCCATGCCGGTGCCGGCGTGGCGCGGGAGGCGTCGTCTGGGAAGCGCTGGCCCAGGAAAGCGGTGTCGACCGCGCCTCTGCGGAAAGCGTCGTCGCGCAGCACGCGGGCGAGGAAGGCGCGATTGGTGGCGACGCCGAGGCACACGGTGCGGTCGAGCGCGTCGGCCAGTCGCGCCGCCGCATCGGCACGGTTCGGCGCGTGGGCGACGAGCTTGGCGAGCATCGAGTCGTAGAACGCCGGCACATCGCAGCCGCTCGCCAGCGCGTGATCGCAGCGCACGTGCGCCGGTGGCTGCCAACGGCGGATGCGCCCCGACTGCGGCAGGTAGCCGCGGCCCGGCGCCTCGGCGCAGAGGCGCGCCTCGATGGCGTGGCCGCCGGCCTCGTAGCGGGCGAGCGCCTCGTGCTGCGTCATCGGCAGGGCCTCGCCAGCGGCGACGCGCAACTGCCACTCGACGAGGTCGAGGCCGAGGAGTGCTTCGGTGACGGCATGCTCGACCTGCAGGCGCGTGTTCATCTCGATGAACCAGAAGCCGCCATCGGGCTCGAGCAGGAACTCGACCGTGCCGGCGCCGACATAGCCGACCTCGCGCGCCGCAGCCACGGCAACGTCGCCCATGCGCCTGCGCAAGGCCGGCGAGACAACGGGCGAGGGCGCCTCCTCGATGAGCTTCTGGTGTCGCCGCTGCACCGAGCAATCGCGCTCGCCGAGATGGATGACGTGGCCGTGCGTGTCGGCGAAGACCTGGATCTCGACGTGCCGGGCGGCAACGGCGGCGCGCTCGAGCAGGAGGCGGCCATCGCCGAAGGCGGCCTTGGCTTCCGCCGCCGCCGCATCGATCGCGCCGGCGAGCGCAGTCGCGTCGACGACGACGCGCATGCCGCGGCCGCCGCCGCCGGCCGTCGCCTTGACCATGAGCGGATAGCCGATGGCCGCGGCGGCGTCGCGAAACGCGGCGATGTCCTGCGCGGCGCCGTCGTAGCCGGGCAGCACCGGCACGCCGGCCGCGGCCATGCGTTGCCGCGCGGCGGCCTTGTCGGCCATCGCGCGCATGGCCGCAGGCGGCGGCCCGACCCATGTGAGGCCGGCCGCAATCACGGCGTCGGCAAAGGCCGCGTTCTCGCTCAGGAAGCCAGTGCCTGGGTGCACTGCACCGGCGCCGCTTTTCGTCGCCGCGGCGAGCAGCTTGTCGATGCGCAGGTAGGAGTCGACGGCGTGCTCGCCGCCGATCGCGACGACTTCGTCGCAGGCGGCGGTAAAGGGTGCGCCGTGGTCGGCGTCGGAGGCGACGGCGACGGTCCGGAGGCCCAGCCTTCGCGCCGTGGGTGCGATGCGGGCGACGATCTCGCCGCGGTTAGCGATGAGCAGGGCGCCTGCGTGCACGACGGGATCCTTCGCTGCGCTCAGGATGACTGCACTCGCCGCCTCAACGCCGCGCCGGCAGCGTATGCATGTGCTTGGCGATGATGCCGAGCATCACTTCGTCGGCGCCGCCGGCGATCGAGCCGAGCCGGCCGTCGCGGAAGTAGCGCGCCACCCGGTTCTCCCACGTGTAGCCCATGCCGCCCCAGTACTGCATGCAGGCATCGGGGACGATGCGGCCGAGCCGGCACGCCTTCAGCTTGGCCATCGACGCCCACTCGGTGACGTCGCCGCCGGCCACGTACTTCTCGGTCGCCATGTAGACCAGCCCGCGCAGCGCCTCGACCTCGGTCTTCAGCTCGGCGAGCTTGTAGTGCACGACCTGATGGTCGAGCACGCTCTTGCCGAAGATCGTGCGCTCGCGGGCGTAGTCGGCCGTCTGCGAGATGCAGTTGAGCAGGCTCTGGATGGCGTTGGCCGCGGCCCAGAGGCGCTCCTCCTGGAACTGCATCATCTGGTAGGTGAAGCCCAGGCCTTCCTCGCCGACGCGGTTCGTCTGCGGCACGCGCACGTCGTCGAAGTGGATGAGGCCGGTGTCGCTCGACATCATTCCGATCTTCCTGATCTTCTTCGCGCGGGTCACGCCCGGCGCATTCATCGGCACCATGATCAGGGTCTTATTCTTGTGCGCCGCGCCCTCGGAGGTGTTGGCGAGCAGGCACATCCAGTCGGCCTGCAGGCTGTTCGTGATCCACATCTTCGAGCCGTTGATGACGTAGTCGCCGCTGTCCTTCTTCGCGGTGGTCTTGATGCTCGCCACGTCTGAGCCGGCGCCCGGCTCGCTGACGCCGATGCAGCCGACCGCCTGGCCAGAGATCGCGGGCACCAGGAACTCCCGGCACAGCGCCTCGTGACCGAAGCGCGCCAGGGCCGGCGTCGCCATGTCGGTCTGCACGCCGATCGCCATCGGCACCCCGCCGCAGGCCACATGGCCGAGCGTCTCGGCCATCGCCACCGAGAACGAGTAGTCGAGCGCCATGCCGCCGTACTTCTCGGGCTTGGTGAGGCCGAGCAGGCCGAGCTCGCCGAGCCGCGCGAAGACGTCATGTGCAGGGAATGCTTCGGCGGCTTCCCATTCGTCGACGTGCGGATTGATCTCCTCGTCGATGAAGCGCTTTAGGGTGCGCTGGATCTCTTCGTGTTCGTGGCTGTATTGCATGGATGTCTCCTCAAGGGCGAGCGACGCCGAACTGCATGGGGTGAAGGGCGCGACGCGATGCCTCGTCGCAGACGGCGAGCGTGAGCGCGAGAACGCGGCGGCTGTCGCGCGGGTCGATCAGGCCGTCGTCCAGGAGCAGGCCCGACGTCGCGAAGGCGTCGCTCTGGCGTTCGAAATTGGCGATGATCTTCGCCTTCAGTGCCGCGAGCTTGGCCTCGTCGACGGCCTCGCCCTTGCGAGCCGCGCCTTCGCGCGTGACGATCTCCATCGTGCCGGCGGCCTGCTCGGCGCCCATCACGGCGGTGGTCGCGGTCGGCCAGGCAAACAGGAAGCGTGGGCCGAAGCCACGGCCGCACATGCCGTAGTTGCCGGCGCCGAAGGAGGCGCCGCACTGCAACGTGATCTGCGGCACGCCGGCATTGGCGAGGGCCTGGATCTGCTTGGAGCCGTGCTTGATCATGCCGGCGCGCTCGGCCTCGGTGCCGACGATGAAGCCGGTCGTGTTCTGCAGCCAGACGATGGCCAGGCCGAGCTGGCAGCAGCTCTGCACGAAGTGCGTGATCTTGGTGCTGCCGGCCGGATCGAGTGGCCCGTTGTTGGTGACGAGCCCGAAGCGAAAGCCGGCGATCGCCGCGTAGCCGCACACCGTCGCCGGGCCGTGGTCGGCCTTGAACTCGAGGAAGTCGGACGCATCGACGACGCGTGCGATCACGTGCCGCATCTCGACCGGCTTGCGGGCGTCGGCGCCGAACAGGCCCAGCAGGTCGGCGGCGTCGTGCCGCGGCTCCGGCCCGTCGGGCCAGGTCGCGGGAGACCAGCCGAACGACGCGATCAGGGCGCGCGCGGTGGCGAGGGCGGCGGCGTCGTCTTCGGCGACGTGCTCGGCGAGGCCGGAAACGGTGGCATGCATGTCGGCGCCGCCGAGCGCTTCTTCGGTCGCGACTTCGCCGGTGGCGGCCCGGAGCAGCGGTGGGCCGGCGAGGAAGGCGCGGGCCCGGCCGCGAACCATGATCACGTGGTCGGACAGGCCGGTCATGTAGGCGCCGCCTGCCGTCGACGAGCCGTGCACGACGGCGATCACCGGCAGGCCCGCGGCCGAAAGCCGGGCCAGGTTGCAGAACAAGGCACCGCCCTGCACGAACTGTTCGACGCGGTACTTGAGCAGGTTGGCACCGGCCGACTCGACGAGATGCACGAACGGCAGCCGGTTCTCGAGCGCGATGGTCTGCGCCCGCAGCATCTTCTCGAGGCCTTTGGCCTGCAGCGCGCCGGCTTCGATGCCGGCATCGTCGGCCACGACCATGACGCGCACGCCGGCGACGACGCCGATGCCGCAGATCGTGCCGCCGCCGGGCACCGAGCGTTCGGCGTCGTCGTGGTCCTGCAGCCAGCCGGCGAGCGTGGAGAGCTCGAGGAAGGGCACGCCGACATCGAGCAGGCGGGCGACACGCTCGCGCGGCAGCAACTGGCCGCGCTTGTCGAACAACGGCCGCGACCTCGCGCTCGCGGCCGCCGTGCGCGCCTCGAGCGCACGCCAGCGCGCGACCAGCGCCAGCGTGTGGGCGCGGTTGGCCGCGAAGGCGGCGCTGGCGGTGTCGAGGCGGAGGACGAGGGCGGGCACGTCGGGTCGTCCCGGTTCAGCGCAGAGTCGCAGTCATGCCGACATTGTCGGCGCCGCCTGTCGACGTCGGCCCATGCCGGGATTCTTCGCTGCGTTCAGAATAACGGCAGTGCTTTCAAGGGGAGACGACGATGACCCACGCGATGATCTTCGACGCCATGCGCACGCCGCGCGGCAAGGGCAAGAAGGACGGCAGCCTGCACGAGGTCAAGCCGGTCGACCTGCTCGCCGGCCTGCTCGTCCAGCTGCAGAAGCGCCACGGCTTCGACCCGGCAGCGCTCGACGACGTCGTCATGGGCGTCGTCTCGCCAGTGGGCGAGCAGGGCTCGGTGATCGCGAAGACGGCGGCGTTGAAGGCCGGCTGGGACGTCAAGGTCGCCGGCATGCAGATCAACCGCTTCTGCGCCTCCGGGCTCGAGGCCGTCAACATCGCGGCGCAGAAGGTCGCGAGCGGCTGGGAAGACCTGGTCGTGGCCGGCGGCGTCGAGAGCATGTCGCGGGTCGCGATCGGCTCCGACGGCGGCGCCTGGTCGCAGGACCCGGCCACCAACTTGCGCCTGGGCTTCGTGCCGCAGGGCATCGGCGCCGACCTGATCGCCACGCTCGCCGGCTGGGGCCGCGACGACGTCGATGCCTACGCGCTCATGTCGCAGCAACGCGCCGCCGCCGCGCAGTCGGCCGGCCACTTCGATCGCTCGGTGCTGGCCGTCGCCGACGAGATCGGCATCACGCTGCTCGAGCGCGACGAATTCATCAAGCCGCGCACGACGCGCGAGGGCCTCGGCCAGCTCAAGGTCGCCTTCGCCGAGCTCGGCGCCATGGGCTTCGACGCGGTGGCGCTGGCGCGCTACCCGCAGGTCGAGCGCATCGAGCACGTGCACACAGCCGGCAACTCGTCGGGCATCGTCGACGGCGCTGCCGCGGTGCTGATCGGCAGCGAGGCGATGGGGCGCACGCTCGGCCTGGTGCCGCGCG
>JAYTYH010000176.1:0-4018 GCA_043742485.1 Rhizobacter sp. | reverse complement strand
CAGCACGTGCGTCGGCACGCCTTCGTCGATGGCCGCTTCGATGGTCCAGCGGCCCTCGCCGGAATCGGACACCCGGCCGCCGTAGGCCGCGAGCTGCGGATCCTGCAACAGGGCGCCCGCCGTCAGGTCGAGCAGCCAGGAGCCGATCACGCTGCCGCGCCGCCACACCTCGGAGATGTCGGGAAGGTTCATTTCGAATCGATAGAACTCGGGGTTGCGCAGCGGCGTGGTCTCTGCGTCGGCGACCTGTGTGCGTTTGCCGACATTGGCGTGGCGCAGGATGTTGAGCCCTTCCGCGTACGCGGCCATCACCCCGTACTCGATGCCGTTGTGAACCATCTTCACGAAATGGCCGGCGCCGTTCGGTCCGCAGTGAACAAAACCCTGCTCCGCGTCGGCCATCGCGCCGCTGCGGCCCGGCGTGCGCGGCGCCGAGCCGGCGCCCGGGGCGAGCGCGGCGAAGATCGGCGTCAGGCGCGTCACGACGTCCGGCTCGCCGCCGATCATCAGACAGTAGCCGCGCTCCTGGCCGGCAACGCCGCCGCTCGTGCCGACGTCGACGTAGTGATGGCCCGAGTGGGCGAGGTTCTCGGCGCGCCGGATATCGTCGCGGTAGTACGAATTGCCACCATCGATGACGATGTCGCCGGCTTCGAGCTGGGGCACGAGCTGCTCGAGCTCCAGGTCGACGACCGCCGCCGGCACCATCATCCAGATCGCCCGCGGCGCAGTCATCTTCGCCACCAGGTCTGCGAGTGACGCGGCGCCGGTTGCACCCTCCTTTGCAAGCGCGGCAACGGCCTCCGCGTGCATGTCGTAGACGACGCACTCGTAGCCGCTCCTGATGAGGCAGCGAACCATGTTCGCGCCCATGCGACCCAGTCCGATCATTCCCAGCTGCATGCGACCTCCTTTGGCGGTTCGTCGATCAGGCGCGCTGCGGCGATGCGCGCCAGACGGCGAGCATCACGTCGTGATGAACGCCGTCGTCGACCAGCACGACGGTGCGCCCGGGCGACTTCACGCCGTCGATGGTCAGCGCCGCCGCATCCGCCGAGGCGGCGGCGCGAACGGCGATCGCGTAGGTCGTCGCCTCGAACCGGTAGTACAGCTCGAAGCCGGGCCAGCGATTCGGTAGGAGAGGCTGCAACGAAAGTTGGTTCCCACGCCGTTGCAGGCCGAGCAACCACTCGACGAGCAACTGATACAGCCATCCGGCCGAGCCGGTGTACCAGCTCCAGCCGCCACGTCCTGCGTGGGGAGCGAAGGCATAGACGTCGCCGGCGACGACGTAGGGCTCGGTCTTGTAGACCGCGACGTGCTCGGCGCTGTCGCCGTGCCGGATCGGATTGAGCATGTCGAACAACTGCCAGGCGTGCTCTACATCGCCCATCGCCGCGTAGGCCAGCGCGGCCCAGGCCGCGCCGTGCGTGTACTGGCCGCCGTTTTCGCGCACGCCCGGCACGTAGCCCTCGATGTAGCCCGGCGACGGTTGCGAGACGTCGAACGGCGGATCGAGCAGCTGGACGATGCGCGCCTCGGGGCGAACGAGCAGGTGCTGCACCGAGGCCATCGCGGCGCGGGCGCGTGCGGCCGGCGCGGCACCGGAAAGGACCGACCAGCTCTGGGCGATGGAATCGATCTGGCACTCGGTGTTGGCGGCCGATCCGAGCGGCGTGCCATCGTCGAACCAGGCGCGCCGGTACCAGGCGCCGTCCCAGGCGTTGGCCTCGATGTTGGCCTGCAGCATCGCGGCGTCGTCCTCACACGCAGCGGCGAGCGCGGCGTCGCCGCGCGCCTGCGCCATCGGCGCAAAGCGCTTCAGCACCGCGATGAGGAAGAAGGCGAGCCAGACGCTTTCGCCCTTGCCACCGATGCCGACCAAGTTCATGCCGTCGTTCCAATCGCCCGCTCCCATCAGCGGCAAGCCGTGCGTGCCGTAGCGGCGCGCGTGCCGGAGCGCTCGTTCGCAATGCTCGTAAAGTGTCGCCGTTTGCGCCGAGACGGCCGGCTGCTGGTAGTTCGAGGCCTCGCCGTCCGCGAGCTGACGGCTTTGCAGAAAGGGGCACACCTCGTCCAGAACGCCGGCATCGCCGGTGACTTCGACATAGCGGGCCGTCACGAACGGCAGCCAGAGGTAGTCGTCGGAACAGCGCGTGCGAACGCCCTTGCCCGAAGGCGGATGCCACCAGTGCTGCACATCGCCCTCTTCGAACTGGCGCGCCGCGCAACGCAACAGATGCTCGCGCACCATCTCCGGCGCGGCATGGACGAGCGCCATCACGTCTTGGAGTTGGTCGCGAAAGCCGTAGGCGCCGCTCGACTGGTAGAACGCGGTGCGGCCCCACAGGCGCGAGCTGATGACCTGATAAGGCAGCCAGCCGTTGGCGAGCGCGTCGACCCCAGCGTCGGGGGTGCGGACCTGAACGGCGCCGAGCGTGCGATGCCAGTAAGCGTGCACGGCATCGAGCGTGCGCGCCGCCTGGCCAGCGCTGCTGCGGACGAGCTTGCGGGCCTCGTCGAGCGTCTTGCCGGCACCGAGTCTGAAGACGACCTCGCGCTCTTCGCCCGCGGTCAGCACCACCTGGGTCCGCAAGGCGGCGCAGGGGTCGAGGGCCGCGCCCACGCGACCGGACAATCGTGCCTCGGCCATCGCGCCGGGCGCCGCCCGTGTACCGCAGGTGCCGAAGAAATCGCCACGATCCGCGCAAACGCTGTCCGCAGCTTCGTCGACGGCGAAGAACGCAGTGCGCTCGGCGAAATCGGTGTTGTAGCCGTTGCGCGCGAACACGGCGCCGCTCACGGTGTCGAGCTCGGTGACCACGTGCATCAGGTTCTTCGTACGCTCGTCGCCGAGCACCCACTCGACGTAGCCGGTCACCGAGAGCCGACGCGGCCGATCGGAACGATTGCATAACTTGAGAGTCGAAAACTTTACCGGCGCGTCAAGCGCCACATGGATTCGCAGGGTCGACTCGATGTCCTGTTGGGCATGCTCGAACACGCTGTAGCCGAAGCCGTGCCTGACGACATAAGAGCCGCCGGCTCGTGTCGGCAACACCGTCGGTGCCCAGAACGTTCCGGTGTCGTCGTCGCGGATATAAAAGGTCTCGGTGTTGGCGTCGCTTACCGGATCGTTCGACCACGGGGTGAGCCGGAACTCGTGCGCGTTCTCGCTCCAGGTCGAGGCGCTGCCGCTTTCCGACACGATGGTGCCGAATCCTGGGTTGGCGATTACGTTCGTCCACGGGAGCGGCGTCATCTGCGAACGGGACATCGTGATCACGTACTCGCGCCCGTCGGCGCTGAAGCCGCCGTGGCCGTTGAATGCGAGCAGGCCTTCCTCGGACGGCGAACAAAGTTCGTCGCCGGGTGCCTGCTCCGGCTCGAGTCGTGCCGGAGCAGGCTTGTCAGGCGCGCGGCTCGCTCCTGCGAGCTCGGCGAAGCCGCGGCTCGCGGCGAAAGCGACGATGCGGGCCGCGCTGCGCAGCAGGATGCGGTCGCCTTCGTCGAGAGTCGCGCCATCGCGCACGAAGATTCCGCCATGCTTGCCGACCAGCGCAGAACTGCCAACGTCGTCGATCACCGCTCGGACCGCATCGAGCGACACGGCGCCCGCGCTGCGGTCGCGTCCCTGGACCACCATGAGCTCCGTCTTCAGCCCGTGCGCAGCCCAGAAGGAGTGCGCCTGAACGAGCTGGCGCAAGGTCGGGGTGTCTTCGGTGCTCGCCACTTCGACGAGGACGATCGGCACATCGCCCGAGATGCCGAAAGCCCAGAGCGAGGCCTGGCCGCGGCGGTTCTTCGCGATCTCCTCCGGCGCCGCCCGGCTCGCCGCATTGGCGACCAGCACCGATTCGGCGAGCCGCTCGAACAACGCCGCATCGTCTTCGCTCGCGCCAAGTTGCCGGAGCGTGTCGCGACGAAAATCGAGGCTGCCGTCGACGATGCGGTCGCCGGCGCCCGCTTGCGCGCAGCGCCGCGCCAGGGCGATGCAATCGTCGCGCGTTGCGGCCAT
>JAYTYH010000175.1:0-4400 GCA_043742485.1 Rhizobacter sp. | reverse complement strand
GCTGTCAGCAGCCGATCTGCCGCTGTTCGGCGTCGGCCTGCTGTTCTCGTTCCTGGCGGCGTGGCTCTGCGTTCGCTGGCTGCTGCGCTACATCTCCAGCCACGACTTCACGCCGTTTGCCTGGTACCGCATCGCCTTCGGCATCGTCGTGCTGGCGACGGCCTGGAGCGGAGTCGTCACCTGGGCCGACTGAGCCTGGTGAAGACGAGGTCCCAGACGCCGTGGCCGCGCTGCAGGCCGCGCTGCTCGAACTTGGTCAGCGGCCGCGACTGCGGCCTCGGCGAATAGCCCTCGCAGGTGTTGACGAGCTCCGGCTCGGCGCCGAGCACGGCAAGCATCTGCTCGGCGTAGTGTTCCCAGTCGGTGGCGCAGTGCAGCGTGCCGCCGGGCGCGAGGCGGCTTGCCAACAGGCTCGCGAATGGCGGCTGGATCAGCCGCCGCTTGTGATGCCGGTTCTTGTGCCAGGGGTCGGGAAAGAAGATGTGGAGGCCGGCGAGCGAGCCTGGTGCCATCATGTGTTCGAGCACGGAAACGGCGTCGTCCTGGACGATGCGCACGTTGCTCAGGCCGCGTTCGCCGACCAGCTTCAGCAGCGCCCCCACACCCGGCGGATGGACCTCGACGCCCAGGTAGTCGACTTCGGGATGGGCCTCGGCGATGGCCGCCGTCGCGGCGCCCATGCCGAAGCCGATCTCGAGGACGAGCGGCGCGTTCCTCCCGAAGCTGGCCAAGCGGTCGAACGGTTGGCGGGAGAGTGGCAGGACCAGTTCGGGGCCGAGCTCCGTCATGGCGCGTGCCTGACCGGGCCCCATGCGCCCGGGCCGCACGACGAAGCTGCGGATGCGCGAGCGCATCTCGGCGTCTGCGTCGATTTCTGTCGAGTCCGGTTCGAAGGTGTCGTGCATCGGGTCCGAGGCGGCGTCAGCGAGAGGCGGAAGGAGGTGGTCCAAAGGCGGCCGAAGGCAGCGCATAGTGCCGCTAAACTGCGTCCTGTGCGGGTGTAGTTCAATGGTAGAACGGCAGCTTCCCAAGCTTCATACAAGGGTTCGATTCCCTTCACCCGCTCCATGGATCGCACCATCTGGGTCTCCCGTTTCATCCGCCGCATGGAGACACTCGATGTCACCTTGCGGCCTGGTCAGCTGGCCGAGATGGCGTCGGCCGCATTCGATGCCCGCGGCGCGCTCGATCCCGAAGCGGTGGCCGAAGAGCAAGGCCAGGGCCGCGTTCGTCGCGATGATTGAGCGAGCGATGAACGCCTTCTCGCCTTGCACCCGATGAACGATCCCCTGCGCCGCCTGCTCTGCATCGACCTCGCGCTCGAGGCCGGCGAGGCGTCGCGTTTCGCCGTCGAACACGTCGCCGGAATCGACGCCGCCGTGCGCTTGCTCAATGGCAACGACGCCTTCGACGCCGTCCTGCTCGACGGCGACCGTGCCGAGTCGACCGCCCTCGATCTCGACAGCCTCGCCGACCACGCCGCCGTCGTCGTCGTGCTCGACGATGCCGACGCCGCCCAGGCCGGCACGTGGCTGCAGCGTGGCGCGGCCGACGTCGTCGGCCGCGACGAGCTCGGCGCTGCCACCACCGGCCGGCGCATCCGCTTCGCGATCGAGCGGCGCCTGCGCGATGGCGGCCGCCTGCTCGCCTATTCCACCGATCCCGGCACCGGCCTGCCGCATCGCCAGCAGCTCGTCGAGCACCTCAGCCAGCTGCTGGCGCTGCGCGAGCGCGAGCCGTCGCCGATGGCGGTGCTGGTGCTGCGCATCGAAGGCCTGCTCGACGGCGACATGGCCGCCGGCGTCGCCGGCGGCGTCGCCGGGGCGGCGCTGCTGCGTCGCAAGCTGGCAGTGCGGCTGCGCGCCGGCGTGCGCGCCAGCGACGTTGTCGCCGCCATCGAGGCCGACGCTTTCGCCGTGCTGCTCGGCGCCATCCTCGCACCCGGCGACGCCGAGCGCGTCGCCGACAAGCTGGCGCAGTCGCTGATGTCGCCGTTCAGCGTCGGCGGTGTCCAGCGTGCCGTGGCCATCGCCGTCGGCATCGGCCGCTACCCGCAGGACGGCAAGGACGCCGATCGCCTGCTGCGGCGCGCCACGGCCCTGGCAGCGGCCGCGCCGGCGTCGGGCCGGGCCGGGCTGACTACCGCGCTCGACGCCGGCGGCGCGGCCCGCATCGCCGCCAACGACGACGGCGCCTGAGCTCGGGGTCTTCGGCCGCCGCGGCCCGCTCGGCGCGGTGAGTGCCGGACAATCCGTGTCGATAGCCCACCGTTTCGCCGAAAGCCAGCCTGTGAAAGCCTCGCAAATCCGCTCGACGTTCCTGCAGTTCTTCGCCTCGAAGGGCCACACCGTTGTCGCCTCGAGCCCGGTCGTGCCTGGCGACGACCCGACGCTGCTGTTCACGAACGCCGGCATGAACCAGTTCAAGGACGTCTTCCTCGGCTTCGACAAGCGCGCCTACGTGCGCGCGACGACGTCGCAGAAGTGCATCCGTGCCGGCGGCAAGCACAACGACCTCGAGAACGTCGGCTACACGGCGCGGCACCACACCTTCTTCGAGATGCTGGGCAACTTCAGCTTCGGCGACTACTTCAAGAAAGACGCGCTGCACTTCGCCTGGGAACTGCTGACCGAGGTCTACAAGCTGCCGAAGGACAAGCTCTGGGCCACCGTCTACGCCGACGACGACGAGGCCTACGACATCTGGCGAAACCAGATCGGCCTGCCCGCCGACCGCATCGTCCGCATCGGTGACAACAAGGGCGCGCGCTATGCGTCGGACAACTTCTGGATGATGGGCGACACCGGCCCGTGCGGCCCGTGCAGCGAGATCTTCTACGACCACGGCCCCGAGATCTCGGGCGGCCCGCCCGGCTCGCCCGAAGAAGACGGCGACCGCTACATCGAGATCTGGAACAACGTGTTCATGCAGTTCAACCGCGACGAAGCGGGCGTGATGCACAAGCTGCCGAAGCCGAGCGTCGACACCGGCATGGGCCTGGAGCGGCTCACGGCCGTGCTGCAGCACGTTCATTCGAACTACGAGATCGATCTGTTCGTCGCCCTGCTGGCGGCGGCCAAGCGCGAGGTCGACGCGGCCGGCGGCGCTGTGGCGGCCACGGCCGGTTGCGCCGCGGATTCGCCTTCGCTCAAGGTCATCGCCGACCACATCCGCGCCTGCGCGTTCATGGTCGGCGACGGCGTCTCTCCCGGCAACGAAGGCCGTGGCTACGTGCTGCGCCGGATCGCGCGGCGCGCCATCCGCCACGGCTACAAGCTCGGTGCCAGGAAGCCGTTTTTCCACACCCTGGTGGCGACGGTCGTCACCGAGATGGGCGACGCCTACCCCGACCTGCGCCAGCAGCAGGCGCGCGTCACCGCGGTGCTGAAGCAGGAAGAAGAAGGCTTCTTCCAGACCATCGCCCGCGGCATGGACATCCTCGACACAGCGCTGGCGGCGTTGCCCGCCGGCCAGGCGCTCGGCGGCGACGTCGCCTTCAAGCTGCACGACACCTTCGGCTTTCCGGTCGACCTCACCGCCGACGTCTGCCGCGAGCGCGGCGTCGCCGTCGACACGGTGGCCTTCGACGCGCTTTTCGGCGAGCAGCGCACCCGCGCCCGCGCCTCGGCGAAGTTCAGGATGGCGCAGGGCCTCGAATACGTCGGCGGTGACTCCACCTTTCACGGCTATACGACCCTGAGTCACGACGCCGGCACGGTCACCGCGATCTACATTGAAGGCGCTTCGGTGCCGGCCGCCCACGCCGGCGACGCCGCCGTCGTCGTGCTCGACCACACGCCGTTCTATGCCGAGAGCGGCGGCCAGGTCGGCGACATCGGCGAGCTGCGCAACGCCCAGGCGCGCATGGTCGTCGAGGACACGGTCAAGGTGCAGGCGGCGGTGCCCGGCCACCACGGCCGCGTCGTCGAAGGCACCATCGCCGTCGGCGACGTGCTTCAGGCCAGGGTCGACGCCGCGCATCGCGCCAACACCGTGCGCAATCACTCGTCGACGCACCTGATGCACAAGGCGCTGCGCGAAGTGCTCGGCGAGCACGTCCAGCAGAAGGGCTCGCTCGTCGACGCCGAGAAGACGCGCTTCGACTTCGCCCACAACGCGCCGCTCACCGACGCGCAGATCGCCGACGTCGAGGCCAGGGTCAACGCCGAGATTCTCGAGAACCACGCGACGGCTGCGCGCGTCATGCCGATCGACGAGGCCCAGAAGACCGGCGCCATGATGCTGTTCGGCGAAAAGTACGGCGACCGGGTGCGGGTGTTGGACATCGGCTCCAGCCGCGAGCTGTGCGGCGGCACTCATGTGCAGCGCACCGGGGACATCGGCCTGTTCAAGGTTGTGAGCGAAGGTGGCGTGGCTGCCGGCATTCGCCGGATCGAAGC
>JAYTYH010000174.1:0-6824 GCA_043742485.1 Rhizobacter sp. | reverse complement strand
GCCCAGCGACACTGCCGCGCCGACCAGCACCACGTATATCCATGTGCCACCGCGACGGGGCTGCGGCTGTGCTTCGCCGCTTTCTGTCCGCTTTAATCCTTCCGGCGTGATCTCGAACGCCCATGCGATGACCAGCGCCACCGGAAACCCTATCAGAATGACGAGCACGACTAGCCGGACTGCCCAGTTCGGGATCTCGAAGAATGGAAAAACTTGTGTCGCGACTTGCACGAGCAGCCAACCGACAACCGCATAGGCGACCGCAACCTTGTAAACATTACGCCGCTTGAGTTCGGCGAAGAAGTTTAGTCCCTTCACGATTTTTATTGGTACGAGGTCTTCGGCTCCGGTGCGGCGAGGAGCTTCTGGAATCGAGGATCCTGGCGCAGCGGATCCCATTGCCAGCGCAGGCGCAGGTCGGAAAGCGTGATGCTCCATTCGTCGCCCCCCGGTCCGTCTGGGCCCGGGATGGTGAGAAGACGTTCGATGATCGGGAGCGCGCGGTCCGGTTCGCCACAGCGCGCATAGACCATGGCCAACGCGGCATGGAGACTGGGACCATCGAGCGCGTCGGCCGACTCGGGCCGAAGTGCGATCGCACGCTGGACTTCGCGGACGGCATCGTCTTTTCGCCCCAAGTACGCGTAGAGAACGCCCAGCAGAGAATGCCGGGACGGATCGGTCGGCACCGCAGCGGTTTGTGCCTCGATGCTGACCAGACTGCTCTCCAGGAACGCTCTCGCCTGTGCCGTCTCGCCGCGCGCCAGGGCGATGTGTCCGAGGAGATAACTCTTCGGAAGTCGGACGCCTCCGTTGGACAGGGGAGCGGTCTCCGGCGCACTCTCGGTCACCGCGCGTTCCGCACCGGAAAAGTCGCGGACGAGCAACGCCACATCGAACCGCGCCATCGGCGACGGCGCGGCTGTTGCTGCACACGATCCGCCGCGAGGTCACTGGCGAAGAGCTGTTGCACTCGGACATGGAAGCGCGCTACGCCGACTACTTTGCGCAGTTCGTGAAGAAGGGCATCGGCGCCGAGCTGCTCGACGAGAAAATGGCGCAGTTCGACCTGGCCCGCCTCGGCGCCGCGCTCAAGGCCGACCGCGACCTACAGTTCGACTACCTCGGCCTGCAGACGCTCTACGACCGCTACTTCCTGCACATCGACGACGTCCGCATCGAGCTGCCGCAGGCGTTTTTCATGCGTGTCGCCATGGGTCTGGCGCTCAACGAGATCGATCGTGAGGCCCGCGCCATCGAGTTCTACGAAGTGCTGTCGTCGTTTGACTTCATGAGCTCGACGCCGACGCTCTTCAACGCCGGCACGCGCCGCTCGCAACTCTCCAGCTGCTACCTCACGACCGTTTCCGACGATCTCGACGGCATCTACGAAGCCTTGAAGGAAAACGCGCTGCTGTCCAAGTTCGCTGGCGGACTCGGCAACGACTGGACCAATGTGCGCGCGCTCGGCAGTCACATCAAGGGCACCAACGGCAAAAGCCAGGGCGTGGTGCCGTTCCTGAAGGTCGTCAACGACACGGCGGTCGCGGTCAACCAGGGCGGCAAGCGCAAGGGCGCGGTCTGCGCCTACCTGGAAACCTGGCACCTCGACATCGAGGAGTTTCTCGAGTTGCGCAAGAACACCGGCGACGACCGCCGGCGCACGCACGACATGAACACCGCCAACTGGGTGCCAGACCTGTTCATGAAGCGCGTGATGGAAGGCGCCGCGAACCCGCAGGACCCGAGCAAGGGCCAGTGGACGCTGTTCTCGCCGAGCAACTGCCCCGACCTCCACGACAAGTTCGGTCGCGCCTTCGAGGAGGCCTACACGCGCTATGAAGACAAGGCCGCGCGCGGCGAGATCAAGCTCTTCAAGCGGGTCGCGGCCGCCGACCTGTGGCGCCGCATGCTGACCATGCTGTTCGAGACCGGCCACCCCTGGATCACCTTCAAGGACGCCTGCAACGTGCGCTCGCCGCAACAGCATGTGGGCGTCGTCCATTCGAGCAACCTGTGCACGGAGATCACACTGAACACGAGCGAGACCGAGATCGCGGTCTGCAACCTCGGTTCCGTCAACCTCGCGCAGCACGTCTCCGCCGACGGCCTCGATCAGGTCAAGCTGAAGAAGACCGTCGCCACGGCGATGCGCATGCTCGACAACGTCATCGACATCAACTACTACGCGGTCAAGAAGGCGCGCGACTCGAACCTGCGCCATCGCCCGGTCGGGCTCGGCATCATGGGTTTCCAGGACGCGCTCTACGAGCTCAAGGTGCCGTACGCGTCGACCCGCGCCGTCGAGTTCGCCGACACCTCGATGGAGGCGGTGTGCTACCACGCCTACTGGGCCTCAACCGAGCTGGCCAAGGAGCGCGGGCGTTACTCCAGCTACCGTGGCTCGCTCTGGGATCGCGGCATTCTGCCGAGCGACACCCTCGACATGCTCGCTGCAGAACGCGGCAGCCTCGCCGGCTCGTCGGCGCCGCTGGTCGACATCGACCGCAGCTCGACGTTCGACTGGAGCGCATTGCGCGCCCGCATCGCCGAGCACGGCATGCGCAACTCGAACTGCGTCGCCATCGCGCCCACGGCCACCATCTCCAACATCGTCGGCGTCAGTGCCTCGATCGAGCCGTCGTTCGGCAACCTGTCCGTCAAGTCGAACCTGTCGGGTGAGTTCACGATCGTCAATGAGTACCTCGTGCGCGACCTGAAGCGGGCCGGCCTCTGGGACGAAGTGATGGTCATGGACCTCAAGCACTTTGACGGCTCGTTGACCCGCATCGACCGCGTTCCGGAAGACGTGAAGTCCCTGTATGCGACGGCTTTCGAGATCGAGACGAAGTGGCTGGTGGAAGCTGCGGCGCGGCGGCAGAAGTGGATCGACCAGGCGCAGTCGCTCAACATCTACATGGCCGGCGCCTCCGGCAAGAAGCTCGACGAAACCTACAAGCTGGCCTGGCTGCGCGGCTTGAAGACCACGTATTACCTTCGCACTTTCAGCGCCACAAACGCAGAGAAGTCGACCGTGAAATCGAGCCAGCACAACGCGGTGTCGAACGGTTCGCGCAACGAAGCGGTGGCTGAGAGCGCGCGTACGTCGAGATCGCCGATGACGAGCGTCGCAGCCGACGACACGGTCGGATCCGACGTCAAGTTTTGCGCTCTGGACAACCCGGATTGCGAAGCGTGTCAGTGATCACGAAGCTCGATCGCGCGTAATGAATCGAGACGCGTTGTCGATGCGACATAGCAACAAAAACGAAGTGCATTGATGGATAAGTCTTTGGCTTCGCAATCAACGCTCGGATAATCGAGCCTCAGAGGAAATAGTCGCAATGTTGGTTTGGGAAGAAAACAAGACCACCGAAATCGTTCAAGCCGCAAGCACCGCGCAACGCGTGGTCCTCGCATCGCCGCCGCTGCCGCCGTCGCCGCTTCCATCCGCGGCGAAAGCCGTCACCGCTGTTCCGCCGCAGGCCCGCCGGGTCAATGCGGCAGACAAGCGGATCATCAACGGCCGCACCGACGTCAACCAGCTCGTTCCGTTCAAGTACAAGTGGGCGTGGGAGAAGTACCTCGCCAGCTGTGCCAACCACTGGATGCCGCAAGAGGTGAACATGTCGCGCGACATCGCGACATGGAAGGACCCGAACGGCCTCACGGACGACGAGCGGCGCATCGTCAAGCGCAACCTCGGCTTCTTCGTGACCGCCGACTCGCTGGCCGCCAACAACATCGTGCTCGGCACGTATCGCCACATCACGGCCCCCGAGTGCCGTCAGTTCCTGTTGCGCCAGGCCTTCGAGGAAGCGATCCACACCCACGCGTATCAATACATCGTGGAGTCGCTCGGTCTCGACGAGAGCGAGATTTTCAACGCCTACAACGAAGTCGCGTCGATCCGCGACAAGGACGAGTTCCTGATTCCGTTCATCGAAGCGGTGATGGATCCGCACTTCCATACCGGTACACCGGAAAACGATCGCATCCTGCTCAAGTCGATGATCGTGTTCGCGTGTCTGATGGAAGGCCTGTTCTTCTATGTCGGCTTCACGCAGATCCTGGCGCTCGGCCGACAGAACAAGATGACCGGCGCTGCCGAGCAGTACCAGTACATCCTGCGCGACGAGTCCATGCACTGCAATTTCGGGATCGATCTGATCAACCAGATCAAGGCCGAGAACCCGCAGCTGTGGACGCCGGACTTCAAGGCCGAGATCACGGCCCTGTTCGAACGCGCCGTCGAACTCGAGTACCGATACGCCGAAGACACCATGCCGCGTGGCGTGCTGGGCATGAACGCATCCATGTTCAAGGGCTATCTGCGGTTCATCGCAAATCGCAGGGCGACCCAGATCGGTCTCGACCCGCTCTACCCGAACGAGGAAAACCCATTCCCGTGGATGAGCGAGATGATCGATCTGAAGAAGGAACGCAATTTTTTCGAGACGCGGGTCATCGACTATCAAAGCGGTGGCGCCTTGTCATGGGAATGAGGCTGAAGACCTCCCCGACAAGATCAAGATTCGCAAGGCAAAGACGGTGACTCAGAAGCATCTCTTGTCTTGCAAACCCGATTCATCGTATCTGGGCGCCCCTCCTGGGCAGTCGAGGACGGTGAATAGCCACGCGGGACCGAGCTATCGGGACAGCGTGGTTCCATGTCAACTTGATCAAGGAGAAACGTAATGGCAACTGCGAAAAAGGCCGCCAAGAAGGCGCCCGCGAAGAAGATGATGAGCGCCAAGAAGGCTCCGGCCAAGAAGGCGGCGGCCAAGAAGGCGCCGGCGAAGAAGTCCGCAGCGAAGAAGGCTCCGGCCAAGAAGATGGCGGCGAAGAAGTCGCCGGCCAAGAAGGCTGCGAAGAAGGCCGCCAAGAAGGCCCCTGCCAAGAAGGCGGCAAAGAAAGCCGCCAAGAAGGCGCCCGCGAAGAAGGCCGCCAAGAAAGCACCTGCGAAGAAGGCCGCCAAGAAAGCACCTGCGAAAAAGGCGTCGGCCAAGAAGGCGCCTGCAAAGAAGGCTGCCGCCCAACCGGCGCCTGCGAAAAAGGCGGCGCCCGCCAAGAAGGCGGCGCCTGCGCCGGCCGCACCGGCTGCGCCGGCGGTTCCCGCGAAGACGTCGCTGAGCCCGCAAGCGGCCTGGCCGTTTCCGACGGGCAGCAAGCCCTGATCGACCTCGGTCGATCTTTCTCTCAACCCGGCTTCGGCCGGGTTTTTCGTTTCAGGATGGCCGGCTCGGTCGCCAGGCGGTCTTCAGCCTGCGTTCAGGGCATGACCTGGGTGTCGGCGAAGCCGTGCGGATTCGGAGGCGCCGTCGGTTCCGAATCGGCACACGCGTCGTCGCACTCCACGTGCAACCGCACCGCTTCCGACGCCATCGCCATGGCCGTGGCGAGCTGGCGTTCGGTGTCCGAGTCGAGCGCGGCTTGTCGCTGCGTGGCCAGCTCTCCCTTGAGCTGCTCGACCTGGCGACAAGCCTGCTGCGCCTGTTGCTGCGAGAACAGCCGCCCCTTGTCGCTCTTGTGCAGCCGCTGCGACGCGGCGAGGAGCTTGCGGCCGTACCACCATCGGCATGCGGCCCAAGTGCCTGCCGACGAGCCGCTCAGACCGATCGACAGGACGACGAGGAACAAGGCACCCTGGATGTCCATGGCGCGACATCGGACGGTGCCGATTCAACTTGAGCCGGCGCCCGCGACCACGTCGGCCAACGTGCGATCCAGCACATGGTTCTGGCCGCCGCGGCTGGCGATCTTGAGTGCACCGAGCCGATTGCCGAGCTCGGCACATCGCGCCAGGGTCCAGCCGCGCTCGAGGCCGAACAGCATGGCGCTGCGGAATGCGTCGCCACATCCGGTGGGGTCGACGACCGCGCTTGCCGGCACTCCGGGCACGACGCTGCGCTCGCCGTTCTGCCACAGCTCGCAGCCTTTCGCGGCGAGCGTGACGACGATGCCTTTCAGATGCGAGCGCGAAATCGATTCGAGCGTCTTGCCGGTTCGCTCGCACAACATCTGCGCCTCGTAGTCGTTGACCGCGATCCAGCTGGCACGCTCGACGAACGAGAGCAGCTCCTTGCCGTCGAACATCGGCAGGCCCTGGCCAGGGTCGAATACAAAAGGAATCCCGGCTTCGGTGAGCTGCTCGGCGTGTCGAAGCATCGCTTCACGGCCATCGGGCGCAATGATGGCGATGCCGATGTTGCCGTCGACCGGAATCGCCGTCTCGTGTGCCGACTGCATGGCGCCGGGGTGGAAGGCGGTGATCTGGTTGTTGTCGGTGTCGGTGACGATGAAGGCCAGGGCCGTCAGGCTGTCCTCGACGACGCGCACGTGGGCCACGGGTGCTCCCCACGACCGCAGCCGCTCGACGTACCCGGCGCCGTCGCTGCCGACCGTGGCCACCACCACTGGCTCGCCGCCGAGCAGCGCCAGGTTGTAGGCGATGTTGCCGGCACAGCCACCGAACTCGCGCCGCAGCGTCGGCACCAGGAACGAGACGTTGAGGATGTGGAGCTGATGGGGAAGGATCTGCTCGGCAAAGCGGCCGGGAAAGGTGGCGATGCTGTCGAAGGCGAGCGAGCCACAAACGAGGGCGGACATGGGGACTCCAGAGGGTCAGGGGTAGAAGAGCTCGACGGTGTAGCCGGCGACCGCGGCCGCGCCCGTCGTCAAGGTCAGCTGCAGTGCCGCCTCGGCGCCCGCTTGCAGTACCTCCGGTGCCCGGAAGTCGCGCGGTGACAAGGCACGCCTGGCAACGAGCCGGCCGTTGCTATCGGTGAGGTTCAGGTCGATCGACGGCGCCGCCAGCGCGACGG
>JAYTYH010000173.1:0-9758 GCA_043742485.1 Rhizobacter sp. | reverse complement strand
TGCAAGCGCTCTCCCAGCTGAGCTATACCCCCGTCGAAACATTAGCACGAAAGGGCGAGATTATAGACAGCCGTTTCGATCAGGCGAGCTGCAGCCGAGCGAGCACCGTCTCGCGGGCGAAGACTTCGAGGACGGCGTCGAGCGACGGCGTCTGCGAACGGCCGCAGACGAGCACGCGCACCGCCGGCGCCAGCTGCGGCATCTTGAGCCCATGGGCCACGAGCGTTTCCTTGATGGCGACCGCGATAGTGGCTTTTGTCCACTCGACCAGAGCCAGCTTGTCGCGCAGCATCACCAGTGCTGGGCGGACTGCATCGGTGACGTGCGCGGCCCTGTCTTCGGCACTCGGCTGTACCGGCCCGAACACGACAGCGAGCCACTCGGCAAGCTGGCCACCGGTGCTGCAGCGCTCCTTGAAGACGGCCGCGGCGCGCGCGAGCGCGGCGTCGCCCGGCGACGAGATGCCTCGCCTTTCGAGCTGCGCCCGGACGAGCAGGAGCAGCTCGGGCTCGGGCAGTGCCTTGAGGTAGTGCGCGTTGACCCAGTCGAGCTTGGCCAAGTCCCATTGGGCGGCACTGCGCGACAAGTGACTGCCGTCGAACCAGGCCACCATCCGCTCGCGTGAGAAAAGCTCGTCGTCGCCGTGGCTCCAGCCGAGGCGGGCGAGATAGTTGAGCATCGCCTCGGGCAGGTAGCCGGCGTCTTCGTACTCGGTCATGCTGACGGCGCCGCGCCGCTTCGAGAGCTTCTGGCCGTCGCTGCCGAGAATCACCGGCACGTGCGCGAACACCGGCAGCGGCGCGCCAAGCGCGTGGAAGATGTTGATCTGCCACGGCGTGTTGTTGACGTGCTCGTCGCCCCGAAAGACGTGGCTGATCGCCATGTCCCAGTCATCCACGACGACGGCGAAGTTGTACGTGGGCACGCCGTCGGCGCGCACGATCACGAGGTCGTCGATCTCGTGATTGGCGATGCTGATCGGGCCCTTGACCATGTCATCCCAGGTGACGACGCCGCCGGTCGGGTTGCGAAAGCGCACTACCGGCGGCACGGCCGCGGGCACCGGCGGCAAGGTCTTGCCGGGCTCGGGGCGCCAGCGCCCGTCGTAGAGCGTCTTCTCGCCGCGGGCGCGCTGGGCCTCGCGCATCTCTTCGAGCTCGTACGGCGTCGCGTAGCAGAAGTAGGCGCTGCCGGCGGCCAGCATGCCGTCGACGACGGCGCGGTAGCGCTCCAGCCGTTGCATCTGATAGACGGGACCTTCGTCGTGGCCGAGGCCGAGCCACTGCATCGACGCCAGGATCTGTTCGACGGCGTCTTGCGTGGAGCGAGCGACATCGGTGTCTTCGATGCGCAGCACGAATTCGCCGCCGTGGTGGCGCGCGAACGCCCAAGAGAAGAGCGCCGTGCGCGCCGTGCCGAGATGGAGAAAGCCGGTGGGCGAAGGCGCGATTCGCGTGCGCACGCGCTCGCCCGGCGCCACCTGCGGCGTGATCGCGTGGCTGTGGCTCACGTGCTGCCGAGGCCGCGGGCGAGGTCGGCCTGGATGTCGCGCACGTCGTCGAGTCCCATGGCGATGCGGATCATTCCCTGCGTGATGCCGGCGGCCGCGCGTTGTTCTTCGCTGAGCCTGCCGTGCGATGTACTCGCCGGGTGCGTGATCGTGGTCTTGGTGTCGCCGAGGTTGGCGGTGATGGAGCACACCTCGGTGCTGTCGATCACATGGAAGGCTCGGCGCCGCGCCCCTACTGCGCCCTCGCCTTCGTCCACGGCGACGACGAACGACACCACCGCACCGCCGCACTGCGACTGCTGCGCCATCGCCAATGCGTGCTGCGGGTGCGACGCGAGGCCGGGATAGAAAACCCGCGCGACGCCGGGCTGCGCCTCGAGCCAGTGCGCCAGCGCGAGCGCGCGCGCGCTTTGCGCTTCCATGCGGATGGCGAGCGTCTCCAGGCCCTTGAGCACGACCCATGCGTTGAACGGCGAAAGGCACATGCCGGCGGTTCGCATCACCGGCACGAACTTCTCGTCGACGATCTTCGCGCTCGCGCAGAGCGCTCCGGCGATGACGCGGCCCTGGCCGTCGAGGTACTTGGTGCCGGAGTGCACGACGAGGTCGGCGCCGAGCTCGATCGGGCGCTGCAGCGCCGGCGTGCAGAAGCAATTGTCGACCGCGAGCAGCGCGCCGCCAGCGTGGGCGATCGCGGCAAGGGCGCGGATATCGCACACCTCGGTGAGCGGGTTGGTGGGCGATTCGGCGAACAGCAGCTTCGTGTTCGGCCGCATCGCCGCGCGCCATGCCTCGACGTCGGTCTGCGAGACGAAGGTGGTCTCGACGCCGAACTTCGCGAACTCGCGGCCGAACAGCATCACCGTGGACCCGAACACGCTCCGCGAGCAGACGACATGGTCGCCGGCCTTGAGCAGGCCCATGCCGAGCAGGAGGCTGGCACTCATGCCACTCGAGGTCGCGATGCAGGCCTCGGTACCTTCGAGCGCGGCCAGTCGGCGCTCCATCATCGTCACCGTCGGGTTCGTGAAGCGCGAGTAGATGAACGCCTCTTCCTCGTTGGCGAAGCGCGCCGCCGCCGTGGCCGCGTCGGGCTGCACGAAGCTGCTGGTCAGGAAGAGCGCTTCCGAATTCTCGCCCCAGGCGCTCGGTGGCAAGCCCTCGCGAACGGCGAGCGTGTCGCGGTGCAGGCCAGCTGGCAGCGCGGTGCGTGGAATTCTCTTCATCGGTATCAGGCGGTCGCGGTGGCGTTTTGCAGGGTCAGCGGGCCCCGGTCGGCAGCGGCGTCTTCTTCGTCAGCCTGGCCGTGACGTTGCGCAGCCAGCGCCGCGAAGTCGGACTCGCTGACGTCGCCGGTGATGTAGACGCCGTCGAAGCACGAAGCCTCGAAGCCGTCGAGCTTCGGGTTGAGCGCGCGGACGACGCGCTTCATCGCCGCCACGTCCTGGTAGATCAGCGCGTCGGCGCCGATGAACTGGCGGATCTCCTCGATGGTGCGGCCGTGGGCGACGAGCTCGCTGTTGGTCGGCATGTCGATGCCGTACACGTTCGGGAAGCGCACCGGCGGCGCCGCGGAGGCCAGGTAGACCATTCTGGCGCCGGCGTCGCGCGCCATCTGCACGATCTCCTTCGAGGTCGTGCCGCGCACGATGGAGTCGTCGACAAGCAGTACGTTTCGGCCCTTGAACTCGACCTCGATCGCGTTGAGCTTTTGCCGCACCGACTTCTTGCGCACGCCCTGCCCCGGCATGATGAACGTGCGGCCGACGTAGCGGTTCTTGACGAAGCCTTCGCGATACGGCTTGCCGATCTTCTGTGCCAGCTGCATCGCCGAGGGCCGGCTCGACTCGGGAATCGGGATCACGACGTCGATTTCGTTCGGCGGGATCGTCGAGATCAGCCTTTGCGCCAGTGTCTCGCCGAGGTTGAGCCGGGCCTGGTAGACCGAGACACCGTCCATGATGGAGTCGGGCCGCGCCAGGTAGACGAACTCGAACATGCACGGGTTCAGGCTCGGGTTCTCGGCGCACTGGCGAGCGTGGACCTTGCCATCGAGGTCGATGAAGATCGCCTCGCCGGGAGCGACGTCGCGCGTCAGCGTGTGGCCGGTGCCGACGATGGCGACCGACTCGCTCGCCACCATCACCTCGTGGCCGTCGGGGCCGTCGCCTTCGCCGAACGAGAGCGGCCGGATGCCGAAGGGGTCGCGAAAGGCGAGCAGGCCCTGGCCCGCGATCAGGGCGACGACGGCGTACGAGCCCTTGATCCGGCGATGCACGGCGGCAACGGCGTTGAAGACCTCGTCAGCCGTCAACTCCCATTCGCCGGCGGCGCGCTCGAGTTCGTGGGCGAGGACGTTGATCAGCACCTCGGTGTCGCTGCCGGTGTTGATGTGGCGGCGATCCACGTCGAAAAGCTCTTGCTTCAACTCAGCGGCGTTGGTGAGGTTGCCGTTGTGCACGAGCACGATTCCGTACGGCGCATTCACGTAGAACGGTTGCGCCTCTTCCTCGCTGTAGGCGTTGCCGGCGGTCGGGTAGCGCACTTGGCCGAGGCCGACGTTGCCGGGAAGCGCCCGCATGTTGCGGGTGCGAAAGACGTCGCGCACCATGCCGCGCGCCTTTTGCATGAAGCACTTGGTGCCTTGCATGGTGACGATGCCAGCGGCGTCCTGGCCACGATGCTGCAGCAGCAGCAGGGCGTCGTAGATCAGCTGGTTGACCGGCGCCTTCGAGATCACTCCGACGATTCCACACATGGCTTTCTCTCCAGGAGTCAGTTCGATTGCGACGGTGTCAGACGCTGCCGGCTCTCGGCGCCTCGCGCGGTCCGGCGGGCGCCGGCGACAGCCACGGCAACACCATGTAAAGAAGTTCGCCGGCCCAGGCGACACCGCGCGATTGCCGCCACGCATCGCTGCGGATGGCCGGCGTGTAGACCAGCACCCCGATCAATGCCAGCAGCACGAGCAGACCGCGAGCCAAGCCGAAGACGACGCCGAACAGCCGGTCGACCGGCCGCAGCGGCGTGGCCGCGATGAACGACGAGACCGCGCGTGCCGCCAGGCTCCAGAGCACGAGGACGACGAGATACGTAAATGCGTACGCGAGGACTCGACTCAAGGCCGAGCCGGCCTCGCCGATCGGCAGGTAAGGCGCGAGCAACGGGCCGAACCAGAGGCACGCGAACCAGGCCGCGAACCAGCCCGCCAGCGACAGGATCTCGAACGTGAAGCCGCGCATCATGCCGATCGCCGTCGAGACCAGCAGCAGCGCCAGCATCGCGATGTCGACCCAACCGACCTGCGGCCACACCATGCCGCCGGGTCACAGCGTCAGCACGACGGCGGCAAGACCGGCGGCCTTCGCCTTCGCCATGGCGGCATCGGCCTCGGCGCGCGTGACGAAGGGGCCGACGCGAACGCGGATCCGACTACCCGATGCAGTCTGCGCAACTTGGGTGTACGTCTTGAGGCCGAGCTTGTCCGCGTGCTTTCTGGCCTCGCGCGCCGCCTCGGCGTCGGCGAAGGCGCCGACCTGGACCACAAAGCGCTCGCCCGCGACCGAGGCTGGGGCAGCGACGACAGGCCGGCCTTCGAGCAAGGCGCGGGCACGGTCGCCGTCGCCGCGGGCGGCGCGGGTCGGCGTTTCGGCGACACGTGCCGGCGTCGGTGCGGAGGCGACGCCTCTCGCCGCTGCAGACGTCGGTGTCGGTGCCGGTGTCGTCACTGCTGCCGATGCCGATGCCACCGCGCGACGTGCCGGCTGGCTGGCCTGGGCCGGCACGGCCGGTGCCGCGGTGCGGGCTGGTGTGACGTCGCGGCCCGCGTCGCCGGAAGACTCCGTGACCATGCCGTCGCGCGCGGCCGTGACGCCGGGTGCGGGGCTCGATGGCGGCGCCGGCATGGCGAGCGGCGGCATCGCATCGCGGCGCGGAATTTCGATGGGGATGTCGATCGGAATCGGCCGCGGCTGCGTCTCGAAGACCAGCGGAAATCCAATGATTCCGACCGCCAGCAAGACGACGGCGCCGATGAGGCGATTCCGCGCTCGGGTTCGCGCCTGCTGAACGGCATCCGCGGGTTCGGACTTGGCAGCCGGGGAATCGCTCTTCTGCTTGAACATCGAGGCCTGCGGTTCGAGCCGAATGCGAAGGAACGGCCGCTGGAATCGCCGCAGCAGCGGCCGCTCACGCGGTGTGGCGGCCCGCCCGTTGCGGCAGGCCGTGCGCGAGCACGCCTCCCACCGTGTAGAACGAACCGAAGACCAAGATTCTATCAGCGGGGTCGGCCGCAGCCATCGCTGCATCGAGCGCTGAGACGGGGTCGGCATGCGTCGCCACGGTCACCGGATTCACGCCCGACGGCAGCGTCGCGAAGCGCGCTGCGAGGTCGTCGGCCGTGGCCGCGCGCACCGCCGGCAAGTCGGTGAAATGCCAGGCGTCGACGAGCGGCGTCATGCGCACGAGGATGGCTTCGATGTCCTTGTCGGCCATGACGCCAAAGACCGCGTGCGTGCGCGGGAAAAAGCCCATGTTGTCGAGGTTCTGGGCCAGCGCCGCCACCGCGTGCGGGTTGTGGGCAACGTCGAGCACCAGCGTCGGTTGGCCGGCCACGACCTGGAATCGCCCAGGCAACTCGACCGTCGCCAGCCCGGTCCTGACGGCCTGCGCACTGACAGGAACGCGCTCGCGCAGGGCCTCGAACACGGCCAGTGCGCCGGCCGCATTGAGAAGCTGGTTGGCGCCACGAAGGCTGGGGTAGCCGAGGCCGCTGTAACGGCTCGACCGGCCGGTCCAGCTCCATTGCTGGCGATCGCCGGTGGTACCGAAATCGATTCCCGCGCGCCGGAGGTCGACACCCAGCCTGCGCGCCTCGTCGATGACGCTGTCGGGCGGCGCTGGGTCGCTCACGACGGCCGGCTTGCCGGCGCGCAGGATGCCCGCCTTCTCGCGCCCAATCGACTCGCGGTCGGAGCCGAGGAACTCGACGTGATCGACGTCGATGCTGGTGATGACCGCGCAGTCGCCGTCGAACACGTTGACGGCGTCGAGGCGACCACCGAGGCCAACCTCGAGGATCACGAGGTCAAGTGCGGTGGCCGCCAGAAGCCTGGCGATCACCAGCAGGGTGAACTCGAAGTAGCTCAGGCTGACGTCGCCACGTGTTGTTTCCACGGCTTCGAAGTGCGGCAGCAAGGCCGACCCGTCGACCATCGTGCCGCCGATTCGGCAGCGCTCCTCGAAGTGGACGAGGTGCGGCTTGGAGTAGAGGCCGACGCGGTAGCCGGCCGCCAGGGCGATGCTCTCGAGCATCGCGCAGGTCGAGCCCTTGCCGTTGGTCCCGGCGACGACGATGACGGGCGCGTCGAAGCGGATGCCCAGCCGGTCCTTGACGGTGCGGACGCGGTCGAGCGTGAGCTCGATGGTCTTCGGGTGCAGCCGCTCGCAGTGCGCGAGCCAATCGTTCAGTGTGGTGAGCACATCGGCCGGGCGCCGGGCCGTCGCAAGGCTGGCCGGGCCGCCTTGGGGGGCAGGGAGCGAAGTGACCGTGGGCGCTCCCTCAGGCAACGGCGTCGGAAGGCAGCCGTTGCAGCATCGCGAGCTGGCGTGCGATGGTCGCCCGCAACTCGCGCCGGTCGACGATCATGTCGACCGCCCCCGTCTGCAGGAGGAACTCGGCGCGCTGAAAGCCTTCGGGCAACTTCTCGCGCACCGTGTTCTCGATGACGCGCGGGCCGGCGAAGCCGATCAGCGCCTTCGGCTCCGCGACGACGATGTCGCTCACGAAGGCGAAGCTCGCGGAAACGCCACCCATCGTCGGGTCGGTCAGTACGCTGATGTAGGGCAAACCGGCCTTGGCGAGCCGGGTCAGCGATGCGTTCGTCTTGGCCATCTGCATGAGGCTCAACAAACCTTCCTGCATGCGCGCGCCGCCGGTGGCGGTGAAGCACACGAAAGGCGTCTTCTGCTCGATCGCGGTGTGCACGCCGCGCACGAATCGCTCACCCACCACCGAGCCCATCGAGCCGCCCATGAAGTCGAAATCGAAGCACGCCGTCACGACCGGCAGACTCATCAATGCGCCGCCCATGACGATGAGCGCGTCGGTCTCACCGGTGTTCTCGAGCGCATCTTTCAAACGCTCGGGGTACTTCTTGCTGTCCTTGAATTTGAGCGCGTCGACCGGCAGCACCTCCTGGCCGATCTCGTAGCGGCCTTCGGCATCGAGAAAGGCATCGAGCCTCGCCCGCGCGCCGATGCGGTGGTGGTGCGAGCACTTCGGGCAGACGTTGATGTTCTTCTCGAGATCGGTCTTGTAGAGCACCGTCTCGCAGGCCGGGCACTTGACCCACAGCCCTTCCGGCACCGTGCGGCGCTCGCTCGGGTCGGTCTGCTGAATCTTCGGCGGCAGTAGTTTTTCGAGCCAGCTCATCGGCAGTTCCTTTTCGATTCGGTGGTCTCAGGCGTCGAGCGCGGCACGGATGCCGGCGATGAATCGCCCCGCCGTGGCGGGTGCTTCTTCTTCGCTCGTGGTCTCGAGCAGTTGCACCAGCGCACTGCCGATCACGACCGCGTCGGCAACATCGGCCACGGCGCGCGCCGTCTTGGCGTCGCGGATGCCGAAGCCGACGCCGACCGGCAAGCTCACGTGCGCCTTGATGCGCGGGATCATGTCCTTGACGGCGTCGATGTCGATGTGCCCTGCACCCGTCACCCCCTTGAGAGACACATGGTAGACGTATCCACGCGCCACTTCGGCGACGCTGGCGATGCGGGCATCGCTCGATGTCGGCGCGATCAGGAAGATCGGATCGATGCCGCGCTCGACCAGGGCCTGCGCGAACTCGCGGCACTCTTCGGGCGGGTAGTCGACGACGAGGACGCCGTCGACGCCGGCTGCCTTGGCGGCGTCGGCGAACCGGGCAACACCGTAGCGCTCGATCGGGTTGGCGTAGCCCATGAGGACCACCGGCGTGACGCGGTCGGTGCTTCGGAAGTCGCCCACCATCGCCAGCACCTGGGCCATGGCGACGCCGCGTGCCAAGGCCCGCTCGCTCGCCTTCTGGATCACCGGGCCGTCGGCCATCGGGTCGCTGAAGGGAACGCCGAGCTCGATCACGTCGGCGCCGGCCGCCACCATGGCCCGCATGATCGCTGCGGTGGTGCCGGCATGCGGGTCGCCGGCGGTGATGTACGGGATCAGCGCCTTTCGTCCGCGATCGCGCAACGTTGCGAAAACCGCGTCGATGCGGCTCATGCCCATTCCTTTGCATCGAACTCGGAGACAGTGCCGATGTCCTTGTCGCCGCGACCGGAGAGGTTCACGAGAAGGTGCTGGTCGCTGCGCATCGAAGGCGCGAGTTGCATGGCGTAGGCCACGGCGTGCGCCGATTCGAGCGCCGGGATGATGCCCTCGGTGCGGCAGAGCCGATGGAACGCGGCGAGCGCATCGCGGTCGGTGACGCTGACGTATTCGGCGCGGCCGATGTCGTGAAGGTAGGCATGCTCCGGTCCGACGCCGGGATAGTCGAGCCCGGCCGAGATCGAGTGCGTCTCGATGATCTGGCCGTTGCCGTCCTGGAGGAGATAGGTGCGGTTGCCATGCAGGATGCCGGGGCTGCCGCCGGTGATCGATGCCGAATGGCGGCCGGTCTCGAGCCCCTCGCCGGCTGCTTCCACGCCGATCAGGCGCGTGTTCGCGTGGCCAATGTACGGATAGAAAATGCCCATCGCGTTGCTGCCGCCACCGACGCAGGCGATCACCGCGTCGGGCTGGCGGCCGATCATCTCCGGCATCTGCACCAGGCACTCGTCGCCGATGACGCGCTGGAAGTCGCGCACGATCATCGGATACGGGTGCGGCCCGGCCACCGTGCCGATGATGTAGAACGTGTCCTCGACGTTGGTGACCCAGTCGCGCAGAGCTTCGGTGAGCGCGTCTTTCAGCGTCCGCGAGCCGCTCTCGACGGGCACCACCGTGGCGCCGAGCAGGTTCATGCGGTAGACGTTCGGCGCCTGCCGCTTCACGTCTTCGCTGCCCATGTAGACGATGCACTCGAGGCCGTAGCGGGCGCAGATCGTGGCAGTCGCGACGCCATGCTGGCCGGCCCCCGTCTCGGCGATCACGCGCGGCTTGCCCATGCGCCGGGCCAGCATCGCCTGGCCGATCGTGTTGTTGATCTTGTGGGCGCCGGTATGGTTGAGGTCCTCGCGCTTCAGGTAGATCTGGGCGCCACCGAGCTCGCGC
>JAYTYH010000172.1:0-1795 GCA_043742485.1 Rhizobacter sp. | reverse complement strand
GCCGAGCTGGTGCCCGACATCGACCGCGAGCTCGACGCGCTCTGCGGCCTCGCCTTCCAGCCCGCCGAGCTGAGCTACCTCTCGTCGCTGCGCTTCATCCGCTCCGACTTCGTCGACTTCCTGCGCATCTTTCATTTCCAGCGCGACTTCATCAGCGCGCGCGCCGCCGCCGACGGCAAAGGCCTCGAGATCGTCGCCAGCGGGCCGCAGGTGCACGTGATGGCGTTCGAGATCTTCGTGCTCGCGATCGTCAACGAGCTCTATTTCCGCCGCTTCGACGCCGCCCGGGCGATCGCCGAAGGCCGGGCCCGGCTGGCCGCCAAGATCGAGCAGCTGCGTGCCTTCGAGCGCGAGCCGAAGCGGGCGACGCCGTTCGAGTTCTTCGACTTCGGCGTGCGCCGACGCTTCTCGGGCGAATGGCATCGCGAGGTGCTGACGACGCTCAAGCGCGAGGTGCCGCAGTTCTTCAAGGGCGCCTCCGACGTGCTGTTCGCACGCGACCTCGGCCTGGTGCCGATCGGCACCATGGCGCACGAGTACCTGCAGACTTTCCAGACGCTCGGCGTGCGCCTGCGTGACTTCCAGCGCGCCGCGCTCGAGAGCTGGGTCCAGGAGTACCGCGGCGACCTCGGCATCGCACTCACCGACGTCGTCGGCATGGACGCCTTCCTGGCCGACTTCGACCTCTACTTCGCCAAGCTCTTCGACGGGCTGCGCCACGACTCCGGCGATCCCTTCGTGTGGGGCGAAAAGGCGCTGGCCCACTACGAGAAGCTGCGCATCGACGCCCGCACCAAGCGGCTGGTGTTCTCCGATGGCCTCGACTTCGACAAGTCGTTCGCGCTCTTTCGCCACTTCGCCGACCGGGCGCCGTGCGGCTTCGGCATCGGCACCAACCTCACCAACGACATGGGCCTGAAGACGCTGCACATCGTCATGAAGCTGACCCACGCCAACCGCCAGCCGGTCGCCAAGCTCTCCGACAGCCCGGGCAAGCTGCTCTGCGACGACGAGACCTTTCTCGCCTACCTGAGGCAGGTATTCAACGTGCCAGCGTAGGTCCCCCGCCACCCTTGCGAGCAGCCATGCCAGCAGCGAAGAAGAAGCCCGGCCTCTACGCCAACATCCACGCCAAGCAGGAGCGCATCGCGCACGGCAGCGGCGAGAAGATGCGAAAACCCGGCAGCGAAGGGGCGCCGAAGAGGGCGTCGTTCGCGGCGGCGGAGAAGACCGCGACGAAGAAGGCGTGACGTGATGTCGACACGACGCTTCGTGCTACGCGCCGGCGGGCTCGGCCTGGCGCTCGCTTGCGCCTCGGTGAGGTCGGAGCCGTCGCCGGCCTACGACCGCGTCACCACTTCGGCCGACGGCATCGGCAAGCGCTTCATGGGCCGCGAGATCGCCCAGGTCATGGGCTGGCAGGGCGCGGCCTGGCTCGAGCGAAGCGAGCGCGAGCAGGAAGAGCGCACCGACCTGCTGCTGCCCGAATTGCGACTCGTGGCAGGCATGAGCGTGGCCGACATCGGCGCCGGCACCGGCTACGTCACGCGGCGCATGGCGCGGCTCGTCGGGCCATCGGGCAAGGTCTTCGCCGTCGACGTGCAGCCGGAGATGATCCGCATGCTCGGCGAGCTCGCACGCCGCGACAACCTGGCGCAGATCCGGCCCGTGCTCGGCAGCACCAGCGACGTGAAGCTGGCCGCCGCGAGCATTGACCTCGCGATCCTGGTCGACGTCTATCACGAGCTCGAGTTTCCGTACGAGGTGCTGGCCAGCATCGTCCGGGCCTTGAAGC
>JAYTYH010000171.1:0-5199 GCA_043742485.1 Rhizobacter sp. | reverse complement strand
CGCCTTCGCAACGGCCGCATCGACGACTTTCATCATCACGGGCGTGATGTCGGCGCCGGTACCGTCGCCTTCGATGAAGGGAATGATCGGCTCGTCGGGCACGACCAGAGAAAAATCGGCGTTAACCTTGATTTTCTGCCCGCCTTCGGGCACCTTGATGTGCTGATACATGGAAAATGTCGCTCCGGCTGGCGTTGCAATGCAGCCTTAAATTCTAAGTCGGATGCACTGGCATGAATAACACACCACGTCGATGGGCTGCCGGCCTAGCGACTCTTTTGCTGGCAGGTGTTTCCTGGGCGCAAGACGGGCCGCAAAGCCTGCCCGCGATCCGGATCAACGCCGGCATCCACAACATCACCGCGGAACTGGCGCGCAGTGCCGAACAGCGTGAGGTCGGCTTGATGTTTCGCACCGCCTTGGGAGCGAATGAAGGAATGCTGTTCGCGTTCGAGCGGCCTACCCAGCAATGCTTCTGGATGAAGAACACGCTGATCCCGCTTGCGGTCGCCTTCGTGGCCGACGACGGCAGCATCGTCAACATTGACAGCATGAAGCCGCAGACGCTCGACGGCCACTGCTCGACGGCGCCAGTGCGCTATGTCCTCGAGATGAACGAGGGCTGGTTTGCCAAGCGCGGCATCAAGCCGGGCAGCAAATTGCGCGGCGGCCCGTTCGGCAACTAGCGCGCCAGGTCCCGCTAAGCAGGCCTAGCGGGACGGCGCATCAAGCGAAGTTGTTGGACGCGAAGTCCCAGTTGACGAGCGACGCCAGGTAAGTCTCGACGAACTTGGGGCGAGCGTTGCGATAGTCGATGTAGTAGGCGTGCTCCCAGACATCGATCGTGAGCAATGGCGTGTCGCCGGTGGTCAGCGGCGTGCCGGCGGCACCCATGTTGACGACGTCGACGCCACCGTCGGCCTTCTTGACGAGCCAGGTCCAGCCCGAACCGAAGTTGCCGATCGCGCTTTTCGCGAAGGCCTCGCGGAAGGCGGCGTAGGTGCTCCACTTCGTCTCGATGGCCTGGCCAAGCGGCCCCGAAGGTTCGCCGCCCCCTGAAGGCTTCATGCAACTCCAGAAGAAGGTGTGATTCCAGGTCTGGGCGGCGTTGTTGTAGATCGCGCCGGTCGCCTTCTTGACGATGGCCTCGAGCGGCATGGTCTCGAACTCGGTGCCCTTTTGCAGGTTGTTGAGGTTGTCGACGTAGGCCTTGTGGTGCTTTCCGTAGTGGTACTCGAACGTTTCCTTGCTCAAGTTCGGGGCGAGCGCATCCATTGCATAGGGAAGCTTGGGCAGCGTGTGTTCCATGGCCTGATTTCCTCTCGACAAAACAGTTGATTTCTGCAAACGGATTGTAGGGAGCTTCGGCACTGACTGTCGCTGCAGGGAGCTTCGACACTGACGTCGCCGAGGCCTAAGGCGAAGAGCGTACCTGCGTCGACCGGACATCGAGCCGGGCTTCACCATCAACGAGACGTGCGACCACGGTGCTGCCGACAGTGAGCGAGGCGACCGAGGTCACGGCGCGCCCGACGTCGTCCGTCAACAGCGCATAGCCCCGGGCGAGCACCCGGCTCGGGTCGAGCGCCAGCAGATGCAGAGCGGCCCGCTCGAGGCGGCTGCCGAGCAGCGCCTGTGTCGTCGCGGCGGCATGACGCAAACGCCGGCTCGTCGCCGCGGCCTGCGACCATCGCAGTTCGACCTCGCGAAGCGGCGCCGCTGCCAGCCGCTGCTGCAGCGAGTCGAGGGCGAGCACCCTGCGGCGCACGCCGTCTCCGGGCCGCGACATGCGCAAGGCGAGTCGATCGACGCGTTGCGCCTGCATGTCGAGAGCTGCCAGAGCGCGGCGCACCATGGCGGCGTCGGTACTGTCCAGCGCACGAAGCAGCGCAGCGGTCTCGGGAGCGGCCATCTCGGCCGCGGCGGTCGGCGTCGCCGCGCGAATGTCGGCCGCGAGGTCGGCGAGCGTGACATCGGTTTCATGGCCGACGCCACTGATCACCGGCATCGGCGCCGCGCACAAGGCGCGCACGACGCGCTCGTCGTTGAAGGCCCACAGGTCCTCCAGCGAGCCGCCGCCGCGACAGACGATCAACACGTCGACCTCGGCCCGGCGCGAAGCCGCCGCCAATGCCAGGCAAAGCGCGGCAGGAGCTTCCGCCCCCTGCACCAGACTCGGGTAAACGACGACACGAACGTGCGGCGATCGGCGGGCCAGCGTGGTCACGACATCGTGCAAAGCAGCACCGCCAAGCGAGGTAACGACACCGATCGCCGCCGGATGCGCGGGCAGTGGTCGCTTGCCGCCAGCGGCGAACAAGCCCTCGGCTTCGAGCTTTGCCCTGAGGCGGAGGAACTGCTCGTAGAGCGCCCCGGCACCACTTTTCTGCATCGCCTCGACGACGAACTGGAGTTCGCCACGAGGCTCGTACACGGCGAGCCGGCCACGGACCTGCACTGCCTGACCGTCTGCGGGTGCGAAGGCAAGAAACGACGAGGCCCGGCGGAACATCGCGCAGCGCACGGCGGCTCTGCCAGCGGCGTCTTTGAGATTGAAGTAGCAGTGACCGCTGGACGCACGGGACCACCCGGAGATCTCGCCTGCCACCGTGCAGGCGCCGAAGCCATGTTCCAGAACCGCAGCGACCGCTCCGATCAGGCCGCCGACGCTCCAGACGCCATCGGAGGGCAGACTCGGCGAAGCCTCGGTCATGCGAAGCGCCAGGGCCAGAGCCACCCGACAACTCCACAGCCGCGCCGATATTGACTTTGCGTGGGCATGTGGATTGCATCGACACGCATAGTGGATATAACTCGTTGATGTTGCAGCATTTTTCGGTGCCCGATTTTTAAGCAAACGTGTCCGTGGCCACGTGCTTGCTTGCTTCGCGACATGGGCCCGTCGGGTTATCCACAAAGTTGTCCACTGCAGCGGTGGACGTTTCGCAGTTCCTCGAGGGCGCCGGCTCGCGCCATAATCCTGCCGCATTTAAGCGCGGCGCCGGGCGCTGTCGACTGAAGGATTTTGTCTGTTTTCGATCATACAAGCGGCCGGATGGCCGATCTGGCCCCTGCTCCTCTGTTCCATCGCAGCCCTGGCGCTGATCATCGAACGCTTCACCAGTCTCCGGATTTCACGAGTCGCGCCGCCGCGCCTGCTTGACGAGGTGATCTCGGTGACGCGTGCCCATCTGCCGGCCCCCGATGTCGTCAACAAGCTGGCCGACAACTCGGTGCTCGGCACGGTTCTGGCCACCGGCATGCGGGCCGTCATCGCCGAGCCGCGCATCTCTGAAAGCGGCCTTCGTTCGGCGTTCGAATCAGCAGGTCGCGCTGCCGTGCATCGCCTGGAGCGCTACCTCAACACGCTCGGGACGATCGCTTCGGCAGCCCCGCTGCTCGGGCTGATGGGCACAGTCATCGGCATGATCGAAATCTTCGGCTCGCAGGCGCCCGGAGGCGGCAACAACCCTGCCTTGTTGGCGCATGGCATTTCGGTGGCGCTATACAACACCGCCTTCGGCTTGATGATCGCCCTTCCGGCGCTCATGTTCTACCGCTACTTCCGCGGCCTCGTCGACTCCTACACGCTCGACATGGAGCAGGCGTCCGACCGGTTCGTGCCGCATCTGATGCGCTTCGCGATGCCTCGGCCCACACAGACCTGACGAAGCGGACATGGCTCTCAATTTCAGGCGCCCCAAGCCGGCGGAACCGGAGATCAACCTGATCCCGTTCATCGACGTCCTGCTCGTGATCCTGATCTTCCTGATGCTCTCCACGACCTACTCGAAGTTCACCGAGTTGCAGGTGACCTTGCCGGTGGCCGATGCCGACCAGGCACGCGACCGACCCCACGAGATCATCGTGTCGGTCGGCGCCGACGGGCGCTACGCGGTAGACAAGAAGCCGGTCGACGGCCGCAGCGTCGATGCCCTTGCTGCTGAACTGACCGCGGCGGCGGGTGGTTCCAAAGACATGGTGCTGATCATTTCCGCCGACGCAACCACAGCCCACCAGAGCGTGATCAACGTGATGGACGCAGCTCGCCGCGCCGGCCTGGTCAAGCTCACCTTCGCGACGCAGTCGACCAGCGGCGCGCCGCGCTGACCGATGACGGCGCTGCCGGTCTCGCCGCAGCAACGCGCGGCCGGTGCGATTGAAAAGATCTGGGAAAGGCGCGGTGCTGGCAGCTTCGCTCTGCTGCCGGCGTCGTGGCTGTTCGACGCCGTCACGGCACTGCGACGCAGGCTGTACGCCCGCGGCGATCTGGCCGCCCATCGCCTGCCGGTGCCGGTGGTGGTGGTCGGAAATGTCGTCGCCGGTGGAGCTGGCAAAACGCCCACCGTGCTCGCCGTCGTCGAGCTGCTGCGCCGCCGCGGATTCACGCCAGGCATCGTCTCGCGCGGCTACGGAAGGGCTGACGACTCGCTGATCACCGCGGTGACCGTCGAGAGCGACGCCGGCCGAGTCGGCGACGAGCCGTTGCTGATTCGCCGCCGCAGCGGGGCGCCAGTCGTGGTCGGCCGTGATCGCGTCGCCGCCGCACATGCCCTACTGCAGTCGGAGCCGCAGGTCGACATCTTGATCAGCGACGACGGCCTGCAGCACCTCGCGCTCGAACGCGATGCCGAGGTGCTCGTCTTCGACGAACGTGGTGCCGGCAACGGCCGATTGTTGCCAGCCGGGCCGTTGCGTGAGCGTTTGCAGTCCGGCGCGATGCCGAACCGGCTGGTGCTCTACAACGCCGAGCGACCGACCACCGCCCTGCCCGGGTTCATGGTGACCCGAAGGCTGGCCGGAATCACGGCAATCGATGCATGGTGGCGCGGCGAACCCGCCAGCGCGGCGGCACTCGATTCATTGCGTGGTCGCGAGGTGCTCGCCGTCTGCGGCCTGGCGCGCCCGCAGCGCTTTTTCGCGATGCTGCGCGAACGCGGATTGACCATCGCCGAGATGGCGCTCGACGACCATCATTCGTTTGCGACGCTGCCTTGGCCAACGACGAGCGCCGATGTCGTCGTGACCGAGAAAGACGCCGTCAAGCTGCCACCAGCGCGGCGCATGAACACGCGGGTCTGGGTCGCGGCGCTAGACTTCGAACCGGAGCCGGCGTTCGAATCCGCCCTGATCGCCCTGCTCGCTTCCGCCGCCTTCGCCGCCCCGTCCGAGAGCTCGTCTTCACCACATGGAAACCCG
>JAYTYH010000170.1:0-2856 GCA_043742485.1 Rhizobacter sp. | reverse complement strand
GTCGCGCTTGGAACGTCGGCCGCCTACGGGCTGAGCGTCTACGAGCTGCTCCTGCATGGCAGCGAAGGCATGGGCCACCTCTATTTCGAGGCGTCGGCGATCGTCATCACCCTGGTCCTTCTCGGCAAGTGGCTCGAGGCTCGGGCCAAGAAGCAGACGACCGAGGCGATCAGTGCGCTGAATGCGCTGCGTCCCGAGAAAGCACGGGTGCGGCGCGGAGCCGTCGAGGTCGAGGTGCCGATCGCCCAGGTCCAGGTCGGCGACCTCGTCGTCGTCAGGCCCGGCGAGCGCGTGCCGGTCGACGGCACGGTGCAGGAAGGCGCGAGCCATCTGGACGAGTCGTTGATCACTGGCGAGAGCCTGCCCGTCACTCGGGAAGCCGGTGGGCGGGTGACCGGCGGATCGGTGAATGGCGAAGGCCTGTTGCTGGTGCAGACGACTGCCGTCGGCGCCGAATCGACGCTCGCCAGGATCGTCCGCATGGTCGAGTCGGCGCAAGCGAAGAAGGCGCCGATCCAGCGTCTGGTCGACCGCGTCAGTGCGGTCTTCGTGCCGGTCGTCATCGGCATCGCTGCAGTCACATTGCTCGCCTGGGGACTGGGAACGGGACAGTGGGAACAGGCCATCCTCAACGCAGTGGCGGTCCTGGTCATCGCCTGCCCCTGCGCGCTCGGCCTGGCCACGCCGACGGCGATCATGGCCGGGACAGGCGTCGCGGCCCGACACGGGATCCTGATCAAAGACGCCGAAGCCCTGGAAGTGGCCCACGCCATTCGCGTCGTCGCCTTCGACAAGACCGGCACCCTGACCGAAGGCAAGCCGGCGCTGGTCGAGGCGCTGTCGGTCGACGGTTCCCGCGAAGAGCTTCTCGCGATGAGCGCGGCCATCCAGGCAGGCAGCGAGCATCCTCTTGCCCGCGCGGTGATGAGCACCGCGGCGACCGAGGGAATCGACGTCCCGCGAGCTTCGAACGTTCGCGCGTTGCCCGGACGCGGCATGTCCGCCGAGGTGGGCATTCGCCAGGTGCGTCTTGGCAGCACTCGACTGATGGACGAGCTGAAAGTCGAGCGGTCCGCCCTTCTTGTGCAAGCCGATCGGCTCGCTGCCGAAGGCCGCACCGTGTCATGGCTGGCGGATGTGACCGACGCGCCCCGGCTGCTCGGATTGCTCGCCTTCGGCGATGCCGTCAAGGCCAGCGCTGCGGCCGCGATCGAACGGCTGCATTCCCTCGACGTGCAAACCGTGTTGGTGACCGGCGACAACTCCGGCAGCGCCAGCGCGGTTGCCGCAAAGCTCGGCATCGACCGCTTCGAGGCCGAAGTGCTGCCGCAAGACAAGGCCGACATCGTCGGCCGGCTGAAGCAAGGCGGCAAGATCGTCGCCATGGTGGGCGACGGCATCAACGACGCACCCGCTCTGGCGGCCGCAGACGTCGGCATCGCGATGTCGACGGGAACGGAGGTCGCGGTGCAGGCGGCCGGCATCACCCTGATGCGTGGCGACCCGGCGTTGGTGGCAGACGCCATCGAGATCTCGCGCCGAACGTACCGCAAGATCCGGCAGAACCTGTTCTGGGCCTTTGCCTACAACGTGGTCGGAATCCCGTTGGCGGCGCTCGGACTGCTCAGCCCGGTGATCGCCGGCGCGGCCATGGCACTCAGCAGCGTCAGTGTCGTGACCAACGCCTTGATGCTGCGGCGCTGGAAAGGAGGATCGCCATGAGCGAGCCTTTCAACATCGGTCAGGCAGCGGAGCGGGCCGGCGTGTCGGCCAAGATGGTGCGCCACTACGAATCCATCGGTCTGCTGCCGAAGATCGGCCGCACGGAGAGCGGCTACCGCCAGTACACCGACGTGGACCTGCACACGCTGCGCTTCATCAAGCGATCACGCGATCTCGGCTTCAGCATGGTCGAGATTGCCGTACTGCTGAAGCTGTGGCAGAACCGTCGACGAGCGAGCGCCGACGTGAAGCGCATGGCGCTTCGACATGTCGAGGACCTGGAGCGCCGGATCGCGCAAATGGAATCCATGAAGAGCACGCTGGCGGAATTGGCCTCGTGCTGCCAGGGCAACACGCGACCAGAGTGCCCGATCCTCGATCGGCTGTCGGATGAGCGGCCGATGTGAGCTCCGCCGAGGGGCTCACCCGCGCGCCGGCTCGATCAGGAACTTCTCGCCGGTGGCGCGCTTGTTGTAGATGGCGATGGTGTCGAGCTGCAGCGCCTCGGCCAGCGAGACGCGGTGCGAGTAGTGGCTCGCGAAGGTCGTCTTCAGCTCGGCGGCGACGCGCTGTTTGAGCCCTTGCGCGGCGGCCGGGCCGATCTTCTGCAGGAACGGGAAGAGCAGCCAGCCGCCCATGCTCCAGGCCATGCCGAAGTTGCGCACGAACTCGGTCGGCGCCATGTCGAGGCCGCCGTAGATGTAGACCTGCTTCAGCGTCGTCGAGCCGTAGCGGCTGTATTCCTTGGCGGTGCGGTTGAGGGCCGCTTCCATGGCGCCGAGGATCTGCCCGGCCAGGCGGCCGCCGCCGGTGGCGTCGAAGGCGATCGTCGCGCCGGTGGCGACGAGCGCCTCGGTCAGGTCGTGCATGCAGGTCGGGGCGCTCACGTCGCACACGTATTTCGCGCCGATGCCGCGCAGCAGCGCTTCCTGCTCGGGCTTCCTCACGATGTTGACGAGCTCGATGCCGTCGGCGATGCAGATGCGGTTGAGCATCTGGCCGAGGTTGGACGCCGCGGCCGTGTGCACGAGCGCCTTGTGGCCTTCGCGCCGCATCGTCTCGACCATGCCGAGGGCGGTCAGCGGATTGACGAACGACGAGGCGCCGTCGGCCGCCGTCGCGCCCTCGGGCAGC
>JAYTYH010000169.1:0-3107 GCA_043742485.1 Rhizobacter sp. | reverse complement strand
GTCAACCACCGCACCGTCATCGATGCCAGGGGCAAGTCGACGCAGACGCCGCTGACAGCCGACGAGGTCGAAAAGCTCACTGCCCTGGTGCGCGAGTCGATCGGCTTCAACAAGGAGCGCGGCGACTCGGTCAAGGTGATCAACGCCCCGTTCAAGGTCGAGCCGGTCACGACCGTCGAGACGCCGTTCTGGAAGAGCCCGGAGCTGATCGATCTCGTCCGCGCCGCCGCCATTCCGGCCGGCCTGGGCCTGGTCGCGCTGCTGGTCTTCTTCGGCCTCGTCCGGCCGGCCGTGAAAACGGTGACGGCGGCGCGCCCGCAGCTGTCGGGTCCGGGCCAGCGCACCGGCACCCGCATCGACGCCGTCGTCGACGACGAGAACTCCTTCGCCAGTGTGCCGGCCCTGCCGCCGCCGGCCTATCTGCGCCAGCTCGCAGGCGCCAAGGCACTCGCCAAGGACAACCCCGCCGCCGTGGCCGGCATCGTCCGCGGCTGGGTCGGCCGCGAAGCCGCCTGAGCACGACGACTTCTCTCTGACAAGGAACCTGCCATGACCATGGACGCAGCCGGCCTCGAAGACTCGGCCATCCTCTTGATGTCGCTCGGCGAGGAAGAGGCGGCGCAGGTCTTCAAGCATCTGTCGCCGCGGGAGGTGCAGAGCCTCGGCGAGACCATCGCCCGGATGACGTCGGTGCCGCGCGCGCGCCTCGACGGCGTGCTCGAGAAGTTCACGACTGTGGCCTCGAGCCAGAGCGCGCTCGTCGGCGACACCAGCGCCTACGTGCGCAACGTGCTCAGGAAAGCGCTCGACGAGGACAAGGCCAACCTGCTCATCGACCGCATCCTGCAGAGCGGCGACATCTCCGGCATCGAAGGCCTGAAGTGGATGGACGCCGCCTCGATCGGCGAGATGCTGCGCCACGAGCACCCGCAGATCGTGGCCGCCATCCTGGTCCACCTCGACTGCGACCAGGCCGCGGCAGTGCTGAAGACCTTCGCCGAGCGGCAACGCAACGAGGTGCTGGTGCGCATCGCCACGCTCGACGGCATCCAGCCCTCGGCGCTGAAGGACCTCAACGAGGTGATGAGCAAGCTCATCGCCGGCGGCGAGCAGGCCCGCATGTCGCCGCTCGGCGGCGTCAAGGCCGCGGCCGAGATGATCAACCTGATGGGCACCGCGATCGAGACCGCGGCGCTCGACTACATCCGCGACGCCGACAACGATCTGGCGCAGCGCGTCATGGACAACCTCTTCACCTTCGACGACCTGATGCGCGTCGACGACCGCGGCATCCAGGCGCTGCTGAAGGAAGTGCAGTCGGAGTCTCTGGTGATCGCGCTCAAGGGCGCCAAGCCGGAGCTGCGCGAGCGCGTGCTCAAGAACATGTCGACGCGCGCCGCCGAGACGCTGCGCGAGGAGCTCGAGGCACGCGGCCCGGTCCGCGTCGCCGAGGTCGAGGCCGAACAGAAGGAGCTGCTCAAGGTCGTGCGCCGGCTGGCCGAGGAAGGCCAGCTCGTGATCGGCGGAGGCAGCGGCGATGATTTTGTCTAAGCCCAGGCCGGTACCGGCGCCGGGCGAAGGTGCCCGACGCGACGTCTATGCGCGCTTCATTCCGCGCGAAGAGCTGAACTCGTTCGCGGCCTGGGCGCTGGGCGATGTCTCGGGTTCGCCGGGACCGGCCAGCCCGATGAGCGCCGCCCACGCCGCTGCGAACACGGCTGCCGCCGCCCGCGCCGCCGAGCCGGGTCCGCGCGCCGACCCGGCCGAGCTGCTCGCGCAGGAACTGCGCACGGCGCGCCAGTCGGGCTACCAGGACGGCTACCGCGACGGCCTCGTCGCCCTCGAAGGCTTCAAGCAGAGCTTCGCAGCGCAGACGACCGCGCAGATCGGCACGCTGGTCGCCGGCGTCGGCGAGCAGCTCGAGACGATGCAGCAGGAGATGGCCCGCGCCGTCGCCACCGCCGCCACGGCGCTGGCCCGCCAGGTGCTGCGCAGCGAGCTCGCCGCACATCCGGAACATGTCGTCGCGGTCGCCGAACAGGCCATCGAGGCGCTGCTGTTGAGCGCTCGCCATATCGTGCTGCGCGTGCACCCCGACGACCACGCGTTGATCGCGCGTGGCGCCGCCGAGACCTTGCAGGCGCGCGGCGCCCGCCTCGTCGCCGACGCCCACATCCAGCGCGGCGGCTGCCTGCTGCAGTCCGACATCGGTCTCGTCGACGCCACCATCGACGAGCGCTGGCGCCACGCCGCCGCCGGCATGGGCAGCGAGATGCCGTGGCAGGGTCCCGAGCCGAAGGATCCCGGCGATGCTTGACGGCGAGATCCTTCGCTCCGCTCAGGATGAAAGCAGCAAGCGCGTGGCTGCGCGTTGGCAGCGCTACCTCGGCGACCTGCAGAACCTCGCCGCCGAACCGCTGCCGCTCGAAACCCAGGGCCGGCTGGTGCGCGTCACCGGCCTCGTGCTCGAGGCGGCGGGCATCCGCGTTCCGGTGGGCTCGGTCTGCGAGATCCGGCAAGACGGCGGCCGCGACGGTGCCCCGCCGGTGCTCGCCGAGGTCGTCGGCTTCTCGGGCGACCGCGCCTACCTGATGCCGACCGGCGATGTCCACGGCCTGGCCAGCGGCGCCCTCGTCGTGCCACGGCCTTCCCCGCTCGCGCCGATGCGGCTCGGCACGCCGCGCCACCCGTGGCGCCGCACCGTCGACCGCACGCTGCAGCTGCCGGTCGGCGACGGCCTGCTCGGCCGCGTCGTCGATTCGCAGGGCGTGCCGATGGACCGCAAGGGCCCGCTGCTCGCCGTCCACGACGAGCCGGTGACGCGGCGGCCGATCAACGCCATGGACCGCGACCCGGTGCGCTCGGCGCTCGACACCGGCGTTCGCGCCATCAACGCCATGCTCACCGTCGGCCGCGGCCAGCGCCTCGGCCTGTTCGCCGGCACCGGCGTCGGCAAGAGCGTGCTGCTCGGCATGATGGCCCGCTACACGGCAGCCGACGTCATCGTCGTCGGCCTCATCGGCGAGCGCGGCCGCGAGGTCAAGGAATTCATCGAGGACATCCTCGGCGAGGAAGGCATCCGCCGCGCCGTCGTCGTCGCGGCGCCG
>JAYTYH010000168.1:0-1629 GCA_043742485.1 Rhizobacter sp. | reverse complement strand
GACATGAGCGCCACCTCGCTCTTCGGCGGCGGCCTGATTGCGGGCGACGCGCTCGCCGCCCTCGGTCTCGGCCTCGTCGCGCTGGGTGCGACCGTGCTCGGCTGAGCGGCCTTCAGGGCGTCGTGAACTCGTAGCGCGCCGTCAGCGCCAGCAGCCAGTTGCGCGGCAGCGCCGGCTCGAAGAAGCGCTTGTTGGCGTCGCCCACGATGACCGAGCCGGCATAGCGCTTGTCGGCGGCGTTGTCGAGGCGCACGAGCTGCGTCAGCCGCCAGCCACCGACCTGCTGCGCGAAGCCGGTGCGCAAGTTGAAGGTCGTCACCGCCGCTGTCGAATCTTCGTTGGCATCGTTGACGTAGAGGCGGCCGGTGTGGACCGCCTCCGCTGCGGCACTGAAGCCGCCCCACGCGTTTGCGGGCGCCCAGGCCAACTCGGCGTAGGCGCTGCGCTCGGGCGTGCCGGGCAGGCGGTTGCCGGCGGCGACCGGCACCGCCGCAGCGCCGCTGCCGCTCGTGAAGGCGTCGCGGAAGCGCGCCTTCAGCTGCGTCGCGCTGACCGTGGCGCGCACGGTTTCGGCGAGCTGGCCGACATACGAGAGCTCCAGGCCACGGCGCGTCGTGCGGCCGGCGTTCTTGAAGGTCGAGCGGCCGCCGTCGTTGGTGTCGACGACGATCTCGTCGCGGGTGCCGATGTCGAAGACGGCGGCTTCGAAGCGATGCTGCGGCGTCGCCTTCCACTTGACGCCGAGCTCGCCGTGGCGGCTGCGCGAAGCCCGCAGATCGGTGTTGAGGCCGGTCGCGGCCGGCCGGTAGGCGAGCTCGGTGAAGGTGGGCGTCTCGAAGCCGCGGCCGACGTTGGCGTAGACGTTGAGGTCGTCGCGCGGGTGCCAGCCGATGCCGGCGACGGGGTTGGTCGCGGCGTAGTCGACGCCGCCGCTGTCGTCGGGGTTGTTGGCAGTGATGAAGTGGTCGTCGGACGAAAAGCGCACGCTGCTGCGGCGCGCTCCGGCGACGAGCGTGAAGGCGCGCGTCACGTCCCACGCCGCCTGCGCGAAGACGTCGCGATCGGAGACGACGTTGCGCTCGTCGCGCTTGAGCGCGCCCTGCACGCCGGCAGCGTCGATGTAGCCCTGCCGGTTCTCGCGCATGCGGTCGAGCTCAACGCCGGCAGCGAGACGAATGGAGCGGCCTTCGTCGAGGCGGATGCGGCGCGACACGAGCAGGCCGGCGCCGAGGTAGGTGCGCGCGAACTGGACGATGCCGCCGCTCGAGGTCGGCGCCTGCTGCGCGGCGAGCGGCGTCGAGAGCGCGTTGTCGAGGTCGCGGCTGCCGCCGTAAAGCCGCGCCGTGACGCTGGTGTCTTCGTCGAGCCGCCATTCCTCGACGGTGCCGAGCTGCGTCTGGTGCACCGACTTGCGCGCGTTCTGCAGCTTGACCGTCGCCACCGCCTGGCGCGGGTCGGCCTCGAACTGGGCGCGCGTCAGGCCGCCGGGGTCGAGCGACACCGGCTGGTCGAGCACGTTGACGACGACGCTCGAGTGCAGATCGCGCGTGAGGTCGCTCTGCCAGCGCGCGTTGAGCTGGCCGCGTTCGGCGGCGCTGTGTTCGCGCCGGCCATCGGTCTGGAACCACG
>JAYTYH010000167.1:0-8255 GCA_043742485.1 Rhizobacter sp. | reverse complement strand
GCTGCGGAAGGCGGCCGCGCTGGCACCGGCGGACGAGCGGCTGAGGAGCCGCCTGAGGGTGCTCCTGCACGAGCCGGGTGAATGACGACCCCGCGCTTTCAGCGTTGACACGGCAGGGAGGGGCCTCTATAAGTTCCATCCTCTACGGCAGCTGGGGCGGATAGCTCAGCGGTAGAGCGTCGCCCTTACAAGGCGAGGGTTCATGATTTCGCTCGGCTGGATGGTGATGCCGACGTTGAGCCAGCGCGTGGCGCCTTTCTTGGTGATGCCGAGCCCGGGCAGCGCCGTGGCCAGAAGCAGCACGAGGCCGATGGCGTAGAGCGGAATGGCGACCCGCATGAGCTGCTGCGGCGGCACCTGCGCGACCACGAACAGCACGATCAGGGCGAGCACCATGTTGCGACCGTGATCGACGAAACGGGTGCCGTGATCGAAGCCGGCCGAGTACATCGTCGTCAGGCCGGCCAACGCCAGTAGCAGCACGGCGACGGCGAGCGGCACGTCGAAGCCGCTCCACGTCGGCCGGGCCCGCTGCCAGAGCGAAGGCCGGTCGAAGACGGCGCTCATGGCGCCGTCTCGCCCCTCGCCAGGCGTGCGCTGACGGCGCCGTCGACAGTGGCGCCGGGGAGCGGCACCGATTCGATCGACCGCGGCGTGCCAGTGGGCGCGATCGACTGGCCGCGCTGCGTCGCCGCGATGTCGGCCTCGCTCGGATACTGGCCAGAGAGCACGTAGTCGAAGACGCGGCGCGCGATCGGTGCTGCCGCACCGGCGCCCCAGCCGGCGTTCTCGACAACGACGGCGACCGCGATCCGCGGCGAGTCGAGCGGCGCGAAGGCGGTGTAGAGGGCGTGGTCGCGATGGCGCTCGTCGAGCTTGGCGGCGTTGTACTTCTCGCCCGCCTTGATGCCGATCACCTGCGCCGTACCGGTCTTGCCGCCCGACTTGTAGCCGGCACCCGCGAACACCTTCGCCGAGGTGCCTTCCTGGGTCACGCCGTAGAGCGCGTTGTGGATGAACGCCACTTGCTCCGGCTTCCACGCCAGCGCCGGTTGCTCGGGAAAGGCCATCGGCCGGGCCTGTCGCGTCTCGTAGTTCTCGACCGCGCGCACCAGGTGCGGCGTGAAGCGGTGGCCACCGGCCGCGACGGTGGCCTCTGCCTGCGCCAGCTGCAGCATGGTGAAGGTGTTGTAACCCTGGCCGATGCCGAGCGAGATGGTCTCGCCGGCATACCATTTCTGCGCTTCCTTCTTCTTGTAGGCCGTGCGCTTCCACTCCGTCGACGGCAGCGTGCCGCGCAGTTCGCCCTGCAGGTCGATGCCGGTGAGCTGGCCGAGACCGAGCGGCGCCATGAAGTCGTGGATCGCGTCGACGCCGAGGTCGTTGGCGAGCATGTAGTAGTAGGTGTCGCACGACTGCACGATCGACTTGTACATGTCGACGGTGCCGTGGCCGCCTTCCTTGTCGTCGTTGAAGCGGTGGTTGCCGAAGTTGAAGTAGCCGGGGTCGTAGACGGTCTGCTGCGGCGTTCGCTTGCCGAGCGTGAGCGCGGCCAGTGCCATGAACGGCTTGAAGGTCGAGCCCGGCGGGTAGGTGCCGCGCAGCGCCCGGTTCAACAGCGGCTTGTCGGGCGACTCGTTGAGGGCCTTCCAGCTCTCGACGTCGATGCCGTCGACGAACAGGTTCGGATCGAAGTTCGGCTTGCTCACGAACGCCAGGATCTCGCCGTTGCGCGGGTCGATGGCGACAAGGGCGCCGCGGCGGTCGCCGAACATTTCCTCGACCAGCGCCTGGAGGCGGATGTCGATCGACATCACCAGCGCGTTGCCGGGCGTGGCCGGGCTCGCCTTGAGGCGGCGAACGGCACGGCCGCCGGCGCTCATCTCGACCTCTTCGAAGCCGGTCGAGCCGTGCAGCTCGGCTTCGTAGCTCTGTTCGACGCCGAGCTTGCCGATGTATTCGGTGCCGCGATAGTTGGCGAGGTCGTCTTCCGACCACTCGTCTTCCATCGTCTTCTTCTCGGTCGGGTTGATGCGCCCGATGTAGCCGATCAGATGGCTGCCGACTTCGCCCAGCGGGTAGCTGCGGAACAGCCGCGCCTTGATCTCGACGCCGTCGAACCGGTAGCGTTGCGCCGTGAATCGGGCCACTTCCTCGTCGCTGAGCTTGGTGCGGATCGGCAGCGACTCAAAATTGCGGTTCTCGTCGAGCAGACGCTTGAAGCGCTTGCGGTCGCGCGGCTGGATCTCGACGATCTCGGCCAGTTTGTCGATGGTCGCTTCGAGATCGGCGACCTTGGCCGGCGCGATCTCCAGCGTGTAGGCCGAGTAGTTGTTGGCGAGGACGACGCCGTTGCGGTCGAGGATGAGACCGCGGTTGGGCGTGATCGGCACCACCGCGATGCGATTGTTCTCGGCCTGCGTCTGCAGCTCGTCGTGCTTGGCGATCTGCAGCCAGGCCAGGCGCGAGCCGAGCAGGCCGAACGCGAACACCACGAACAGCGCCGCCGCGATCACCCGCAGGCGAAAGCGGGAAAGGTCCTGCTCGGTGTTGCGGATTTCGGTCATCGCAGGGGCGCCTTCATAGCGGTCGATTTTCATCCCGGTCGGGCGCCCGGCGTTGCGGCGCCAGCAACAGCCACGTCGCCAGTGGCCAGAGCAGCGACTGGAAGACCGGCGCCAGAATCAGCGCCCAGCCCGGGAACATGCCGCCGACGATGACGCGCACCAGCATCGAGACCGCCTGCGCGCCCACGAAGAGCGGCAGGATCTGCATTGCCTGCGACAGCACCGGGAACCAGAGCAGCCGGCGATGGATGGTGACGGCGAAGAAGCTCAGCAGTGTGTAGGCGAGCGCGTGCTGGCCGAGCACGGCGCCGCTGTGCACGTCCATCAGCAGGCCGAACACGAAGGCGCTGCCGATGCCGACCCGACGCGACTCGTGCACGTTCCAGAACACCAGCACCAACGCCAGGAAGTCGGGCATCGAAGGCACGCGGCCGAGCGGCACGACGTTGAGCAGGAAGGCGATCAGCAGCGTCGCCCACACGAACAGCGGGTTGACCGGCATCAGCAGCTGGTCGTTGCGGCGCGGCATGATCATGGTTGACCGCCGGGCCGCCCCAAGGTCAGCCATGCCCCCGCGGGCGGCAGCGCACGAAGTGAGGCGCCACCGGGTCTCATTTGCGCACCGCCTTCTTCGCTGCCGCCTTCGACGCGGCCGACGCTTCGGAAGCTGCCGCCTGCGGCCGGGGCGGCATCTGCGCGCCGGTGGGCTCGAGGACGAGGACGTGGCGGACACCGTCGGCCGAAGCCACGGGCGTGAGCAGGATGCGGGCGAAGCCGGAGTCGACCTTGCGATCGACGTGGCTGACACGCGCCACCTTCAGGCCGGGCGGATAGACGCCGTCGACGCCGGAGGTGGTGAGGACGTCGCCCACCTGCACGTCGGCGTTGCCGGCGATGAAGCGCATCTCGAGCTGGCCCTGCGACGCCGCGGCGCCTCCGAACGCGGCGCTGCGCACCTGGGTACGGCTGTTGAGCACAGGGATGGCGGCGTCGCGGTCGGTGAGCAGGGTGACCTCGGCCGACTGCAGGTAGACCCGCGTCACCTGGCCGAGCACGCCGGCTTCGTTGATCACCGGCGAGCCGGCGACGATGTTGTGCGTCGCGCCGCGGTCGATGATGACCTTGCGCGAGTAGGGATCGGCGGCTTCGTAGAGCAGCTCGGCGGCCTGCGAACGGACGTCGAGCACCGGTCGCAGCTCGAGCAACGCGCGCAGGCGGGCGTTCTCCTGAGCGAGCTGGTCGGCGCGCGAGGCCCGGTCGGACTGACGCACGAGCTCGCTGCGGGCCGCCTGCTCGGCCGTCAGTGCCTTCGACAAGCCACCCACATAGTCACGGCCGCCCGACATCGCTTCGACGGGCACGAGCAGCGAACGCTGCAGCGGGTAGAGCAGCGCCGCGGCGCTGGCGCGCAGCGGCTGGGTGACGCCGAAGCGGGCATCGGCCACCATCAGCAGCAGCGCCATCGCCGAGCAAAGCGAGAGCTTCGTCAGCGCCGAGGCGCCTTGGCGGAAGAAGGGCGGCGGCGTGTGGTCGAGCGTGCCGAGCGCCATCGTGGTCTCGCTTCGTCAGGGCCGAACGAGCGACATCAGCTGGATTCCGAAGTGAAGATCGAGCCCAGGCGCTCCATGCGCTCGAGCGCCATGCCGCAACCGCGCACGACGCAGGTCAGCGGGTCTTCGGCCACCAGAACCGGCAGGCCGGTCTCCTCGGCGAGCAGACGGTCGAGGTCGCGCAGCAAGGCGCCGCCGCCGGTGAGCATCATGCCGCGCTCGGCGATGTCGGCGCCGAGCTCGGGCGGCGTCTGCTCGAGCGCGTTCTTGACGCTGGAGACGATCTGGTTCAGCGGGTCGGTCAGCGCCTCGAGGATCTCGTTCGAGGAGATCGTGAACGAGCGCGGCACGCCTTCCGAGAGGTTGCGGCCCTTGACCTCGATCTCCTTGACCTCGGAGCCCGGGAAGGCCGAGCCGATGCTCTTCTTGATCATCTCGGCGGTGGGCTCGCCGATCAACATGCCGTAGTTGCGGCGGATGTAGTTGATGATGGCTTCGTCGAACTTGTCGCCGCCGACGCGGACCGAGCCCTTGTAGACCATGCCGCCGAGCGAGATGACACCGACCTCGGTGGTGCCGCCGCCGATGTCGACCACCATCGAGCCGCTGGCCTCGCTCACCGGCAGGCCGGCGCCGATGGCCGCGGCCATGGGTTCCTCGATCAGGTACACGTCGCTGGCGCCGGCGTTGAGCGCCGACTCGCGGATGGCGCGCCGCTCGACCTGGGTCGAGCCGCACGGCACGCAGATGATGATCCGCGGGCTCGGCCGGAGCACCGAACGCGGATGGACCATCTTGATGAACTGCTTGAGCATCTGCTCGGTGACCGTGAAGTCGGCGATGACGCCGTCTTTCATGGGTCGGATGGCTTCGATGTTGCCCGGCACCTTGCCGAGCATCGCCTTGGCTTCGGTACCGACGGCCTGGATGGTCTTCTTGCCATTGGGCCCGCCTTCATGGCGGATGGCGACGACGGACGGCTCGTCGAGCACGATGCCTTTTCCACGCACGTAGATCAGCGTGTTGGCCGTGCCGAGATCGATGGCCAGGTCCGTCGAAAAATAGCGACGAAAGGATCCGAACATGGTGAGGATTTGGGCGTCCCGCAGAGGCCTGGGCGCAGACAAAGTATCGGTTGACGCCGAGCCCATCGCAGCGGCGACGAGGGCTGTGAATTAACCGCGGATAATACCTCATGGCTCTCGCGATTTCGACCCTTGCGAGTCCCCTTTTGCCTCTGCGGCGACCCCCAGCTGGCGCGATTTCTCGCTCGACTTCGCGCCCGCCCTCCAGCCCGACTTCCCTGCGATGGCCCTGACCCCTTTCGACGTTCACCGCATTGCCGAGCTTGCCCGCCTCGACCTTGGCGCCGCCGAGGAAGCGCGCATGCTGGCGCAGCTCAACGCCTTCTTTCGCATCGTCGAGCAGATGAGCGCCGTCGACACGCGCGGCATCGAGCCGCTCTACACGCCGCTCGCTGCCGTCGCCGACGCCCATCTCCGCCTGCGCGACGACGTTGTGACAGAACGTGACGAGCGCGCCGCCAACCAGCGGAGCGCGCCGGCCACGCAAGGCGGCCTGTACCTCGTGCCGAAGGTGATCGAATGAGCGCCGATCTGCACCGCCTCGGCGTCGCCGGGCTCGGCCGCGCGCTCGGCGCCGGCAAGGTCTCCAGCGTCGAGGTCACGACGCACCTGCTGGCGCGGATCGCGGCGCACGAGCGGCTCGGCTGCCTGCTCGCCACCGACCCGGCATCGGCGCTCGCAGAAGCACAGGCCGCCGATGGCCGCCGGGCCGCCGGTGGCGCCGGCGCCCTGCTCGGTGTGCCGATCGCGCACAAAGACATCTTCGTCACCCGCAGTCACCCGACCACCGCCGGCTCGCGCATGCTGTCCAACTACCGCAGCCCGTTCGATGCCACCGTCGTGGCACGCCTTGCCGAAGCCGGCATGGTCACGCTCGGCAAGCTCAACTGCGACGAGTTCGCGATGGGCTCGAGCACCGAGAATTCGGCCTGGCAGGTGACGAAGAATCCGTGGGACGAGAGCCGCGTCCCCGGCGGCTCGTCGGGTGGCTCGGCCGCCGCCGTCGCGGCGCGGCTGATGCCTGCTTCGACCGGCACCGACACCGGCGGCTCGATTCGCCAGCCGGCGAGCTTCTGCGGCATCACCGGCATCAAGCCGACCTACGGCGTGTGCTCGCGCTACGGGATGATCGCTTTCGCCTCCAGCCTCGACCAGGCCGGGCCGATGGCCCGCAGCGCCGAGGACTGCGCCCTGCTGCTCGGCACCATGAGCGGCTTCGACGAGCGCGACTCGACGAGTGCGAACCGGCCGCCACAAGACTTCCACGCTGGCCTGACCCGGCCGCGCGAAGGTGCCTCGGCGGCGCGGCCGCTGCAGGGCTTGCGCATCGGCCTGCCGAAGGAGTTCTTTCCGGCCGCGCTCGCCGCCGACGTCGAGGCCGCGCTGCGCGCCGCTCTCGCCGAGCTCGAAAAGCTCGGCGCCCGCCTGGTCGACGTGCGGCTGCCACGCACCGAGCTCTCGATCCCGGTCTACTACCTGATCGCGCCGGCCGAGGCGTCGTCGAACCTGAGCCGCTTCGACGGCGTGCGCTACGGCCACCGCGCCGAGCACTACGCCGACCTCGCCGGCCTCTACAAGCAGAGCCGCAGCGAAGGCTTCGGCCCCGAGGTCAAGCGCCGCATCATGATCGGTACCTACGTGCTTTCTCATGGCTACTACGACGCCTACTACCTGCAGGCGCAAAAGCTCCGCCGCATGATCGCCGACGACTTCCAGACCTGCTTTCGCGACTGCGACGTGATCGCCGGTCCGGTTGCGCCCACGGTGGCCTGGAAGCTCGGCGACCGCAGCGACGACCCGGTCGCGAACTACCTGGCCGACATCTTCACGCTGCCCGCCAGCCTCGCCGGCCTGCCGGGCATGAGCGTGCCGGCGGGGTTCGGCGCCGACACGGTGCCTGGTGCCGCGAGGGGCATGCCCGTCGGCCTGCAACTGATCGGCAACTACTTCGCCGAAGGCACGCTGCTGCACACCGCCCACGCCTTCCAGCAAGCGACCGACTGGCATAGCCGCGAGCCATGACTGCACCGGCGCTCATCCGTGGTTTCGAGGTCGTGATCGGCATCGAGACGCACACACAGCTGTCGACGAAGTCGAAGATCTTTAGCGGCTCGTCGGTCGCCTTCGGGGCGGCGCCGAACACGCAGGCCTCGGCGGTCGATCTGGCGCTGCCGGGCACGCTGCCGGTCGCCAACCGCGGTGCCGTCGAGCGGGCGATCTGTTTCGGCCTGGCCGTCGGCGCCACCATCGCGCCGGTCTCGATCTTCGCGCGCAAGAACTACTTCTATCCCGACCTGCCCAAGGGCTACCAGATCAGCCAGTACGAGACGCCGGTCGTGCAGGGCGGCGCCGTCGAGTTCTTCGTCGGCGAGGCACTGCACCGGGTCGTGCTGACGCGCGCCCATCTCGAGGAAGATGCCGGCAAGTCGATCCACGGCATCCGCCGTGAAGACATCGACGGCGACAACGGCCCCGGCGGCGCGCCGCTCGACTTCCACGGCGATTGGTCGGGCATCGACCTCAACCGCGCCGGCACGCCATTGCTCGAAATTGTCACCGAGCCCGACATGCGCTCGAGCACCGAGGCGGTCGAGTATGCGAAGGCCTTGCACGCGCTCGTGGTCTGGCTGGGCATCTGCGACGGCAACATGCAGGAAGGCAGCTTTCGCTGCGACGCCAACGTCTCCGTGCGGCGGCCGGGCGCGCCGTTCGGCACCCGCCGCGAGATCAAGAACCTGAACAGTTTTCGCTACATGCAGCAGGCGATCGACTACGAGGTGCAGTGGCAGATCGACCTCCTCGAAGACGGTGGCACGGTGCGCCAGGCGACGGTGCTGTTCGACCCCGAGCACGGCGAGACCCGGGCGATGCGCTCGAAGGAAGACGCCCACGACTTCCGCTACTTTCCCGACCCCGACCTGCCGCCGCTGGCGATCGGTGTCGACTGGATCGAGCGCGCAGGTGCTGGGCGTAGCCCACCTGGTAGCGGTCCACCGTGCCCGCGGGCGCCACAAAGCTCGCGTGCTGCGCCGCCGGCTCGCCGGTGCCTGTCG
>JAYTYH010000166.1:0-2338 GCA_043742485.1 Rhizobacter sp. | reverse complement strand
CGAACGCCATGCAAAAGCGGGTGCGCAGCAAGGCGATCGACGGGCTCAACGCTTCGCGCATGCGGCCGAGCCGTGCCACGTATTTCATGATCTGTGTCGGCAACACATCCTGCCGCGCCTACCTCGCACCCGCTGTCGGCAACACCCACAAGACCATGCTGCGCGGCCTCATGGGTGCCGACACGGGCCTCAAATATCACCGTGGTCAGTGCCTGTTCGAGGCGGGTTTCTATACCTTCGTCGGTCCGACGCTGTCGCTCGGCATCCGCCAGAAGCTCGAACGCGGGCTGACCGAACTCACCGGCCGGCGCTGGCGAACGAAGGTCCGCCGCGGGCCCGTCGGGGAAGCCAAGAAAGGCGCTGCCGAGCTGCAGGCGAACAGCTGAGGCCATGAAAGAGGCCGGCCCGGGAAGGTCCCCGACCGGCCTTCTTGCAGAAGCGACGCTTACTTCTTGTTCTGCTTCTCGGTTTTCTTGGCCTTGGTCTTTTCGCCCGGCGCAGCGGTGACGACCGGTGCCGTCGCCACTTCCTCGACCTCGGCTGCCGCGACGTTCGCCGAGGCGATCACCGGGTTCGGCTTGCCGTGCGTGACGACCTTGATGCCGGCGCCGAGCTGGATGTCGCTGACGTGCAGCGACTGGCCCTTGATGAGCTCGCCGAGGTCGACCGAGATGAACTCCGGCAGCTGCGAAGCCAGGCACTGGATGTTTAGCTCGTTGACGATGTGGTTGACGACACAGCCATCGGTCTTGACCGCGGGCGAGTTCTCTTCGTTCACGTAGTGCAGCGGCACCTTCTTCGTGACCTTGGTGGTCGCGTCGACGCGCTGGAAGTCGATGTGCAGCACGATCGGCCGGAACGGATGCATCTGGTAGTCGCGCAGTAGCACCTGTTCGGTCTTGCCGGCGAGTTCCATGTCGAGCAGCGACGAGTGGAACGCTTCCTTCTTCAGGGCGAAGAAGAGGGCGTTGTGGTCGAGCTCGATCATGGACGGCGTGCCGGCCCCATAGACGATCCCCGGGACCTTTTGCGCAATGCGCAGGCGGCGGCTCGCTCCGGTCCCCTGCAACGTGCGCTCGAAAGCTGTGAATTTCATGTTGGACTCCAAAAGATGAGGGCCCGCGACCAGGCTCCTCGTGAAAAACGGGGCGATGCCCCGCGGCTAGAAATTGCTGTTCTGCTCGGCAAAGAGCGACGTGACCGACTCGCCGTCGGAAATGCGGCGAATCGTTTCCGCGAAGAGGAACGCGACCGACAGCTGGCGGACCTTGCCGCAGCTGCGGCCTTCGTCGCCGAGCGGGATGGTGTCGGTGACGACGACCTCGTCGAGCTTGGAGGCCTGGATGCGTTCGATCGCCGGGCCCGAAAACACGGCGTGCGTGCAGTAGGCGTAGACCTTCTTGGCGCCGCGCTCCTTGAGCACGTCGGCCGCCTTCACGAGGGTGCCAGCGGTATCGATCATGTCGTCCATGATCACGCAGTTGCGGCCTTCGATGTCGCCGATGACGTGCAGCACTTCCGACACGTTCGCCTTGGGCCGGCGCTTGTCGATGATGGCGAGATCGCAGCCGGCCTGCTTGGCCAGGGCCCGCGCGCGAACGACGCCACCGACGTCGGGCGAGACCACCACGAGATCGTCGTAGCGCTTGCTCTGCAGGTCGGAGAGCAGCACCGGCGACGCGTAGATGTTGTCGACCGGGATGTTGAAGAAGCCCTGGATCTGATCGGCGTGGAGGTCCATCGTCAGCAACCGTTCGACGCCGACGGCTTCGAGCATGTTGGCGACGACCTTGGCGCTGATCGGCACACGCGTGGAGCGTGGCCGGCGGTCTTGCCGCGCATAGCCGAAATAGGGCATCACGGCGGTCACGCGGCGGGCCGAGGCGCGCTTGAGCGCGTCGACCATGATGCAGAGCTCCATCAGGTTCTCGTTGGTCGGCGAGCAGGTCGGCTGGACGACGAATATGTCGCGCGCGCGCACGTTTTGCTCGATCTCGACGTCGACCTCGCCGTCGGAGAACCGCCCCACTTTCGCCTTGCCGAGACCGATGCTCAGGTGCGTGGCGATGTCCTGCGCAAGCGCCGCATTCGCATTGCCGGTAAAAAGGACGGTGTTGAACAGCATGGTCACGAACTCGCTCTTTTCACTGGCGTATGTGGCAGGGGAGGAAGGACTCGAACCCTCGCATGTCGGAATCAAAATCCGATGCCTTGACCAACTTGGCGACTCCCCTACACAGGAGACGGCTGACGCCGACCCCCATCACACTTGCCCGTCAATCGCCGTCGGCCCACGCCCGCAAGGGGTGATGGTCCAGACTGCGGCAGATTCGGCCTA